>PLTD01000237.1 GCA_003165335.1 Rhodospirillales bacterium
CTTCAGCCGGGGGAAGATGTTAAGATTTGAGCTTATAGCCGGTGATGAGCATACGCAGGGTCGCGGCCCAGAGCAGCAAGTTTAAGCCGAGCAGCACGACGACGCCTTGCAACAGCGGCGCATCGGCATGCCCGATAAATCCGTATCGGAATCCGTCGATCATGTAGAAAAACGGGTTCAGATGGCTGATCGCACGCAGGACAGGCGGGAACTTGTCGACCGAATAGAATGTGCCGGACAGGAAGGTGAGCGGTGTGATGATGAAATTGGTCACCGCAGCGATATGGTCGAACTTATCGGCCCAGATCGCCCCTATAACGCCAAGCAACGAAAGCATCATCGTCGCCAACAGGCTGAAGATCAGAATTGCAGCGAAATCGTAGATATGGACCGGAAGGAACAGCGCGATCGCCACGCCCGTAACCACGCCGACGATCAAACCGCGTACGACGCCGCCCAAAGTCCAGGCCAGAGCGAGTTCGACAGGCGATATCGGCGTCATCAGCACATCGACGATATTGCCTTGGACCTTGGAGATCATGACCGACGACGAAGTGTTGGCAAAGGCGTTCTGAGCCATTGCCATCATGATCAGCCCCGGCGCCAGGAAATTGAAGAAGGATACACCGTCCACCAACCGCGGCGCGTTACCGGCTGCGCTACCCATCGACAGCGAAAACACTGCATAAAACAGCAAGGTGGTCACAACCGGCGCGGCAATAGTCTGAGTGTAGACCTTCGCGAACCGGCGAACCTCCTTCATCAGCAAAGTCCAGAAGCCAATCCAGTTGACGCGACCCATCACTCGAGCGGCCGGCGGAGCAGCTGATCGCGCGATGGCGATGTCGGATGGCGGCAGAGAATCCATTACCCTTGTATAGGTTCGCGACCGCGCACCTGCAATCGGCCCTTGGCAATCCTGCCTTGCACGAGCAGGCTATGCGGATGGCACGATCCCAACCGCGACCGCCGACACGTATGACAGAGACCTCTGTGGCGGAGGCGGCGCTTTTCTATCTAAGCCGCTTCGCCTCCTCGTCCGGCAATCTGCGGCGCGTGCTGATGCGAAAGGTGATTCGCTCTGCCGAGCATTACGGGGACGACCCGGAACTGATGAAGCCGGTCGTCGATGCGCTTGTTGCCCGATACGCCGAAACCGGCGCAATCAACGACACTTTGTATGCCGACACACAAGTCCGCAAACTGCGTCGGCGGGGTGGTTCGGCGCGGGTGATACTCCAAAAACTGAATGCCAAGGGCGTTCCAGGCGAAATCATCGCAGAAACGGGCGCAACGCTGACAGAGGGCGACGATCGAACAGCGGCGATGCTGTTTGCGAGGCGTCGGCGGCTGGGGCCTTTCCGGACAGAAAACCGGGTGGAGAACCGGCAACGCGACCTCGCTGCCCTTGGACGAGCAGGCTTCGGCTATCAGGTCGCGGCGGCGATCATCGACGCCGAAGACGCCGACGCACTGGCGGAAATGCTGGCCGGAAATTAGGCGCTGTTGGCCGGCGGCGGCGCTTCAGGGGTAGGTTCAACACTTTCGGACTTGGTTGGTTTCCCAGACGGCAAGATCACCATGCTCTGCGGAAACGTGAGCGGTATTTTAAGCTCGTCGAATCGTTTCTTCAGCCGGCGGTTGAATTCGCGGCCGACCGTCCATTGTTGTATCGGCTTGGTCTTGAAGCGCGCCTGGAGCACGAGGGCGTCACTGCCGAATGAATCGACGCCGACGATCTCGATCGGCGCCAATATCTTTTCGCAGAACGCCATGTCGTTCTGGAGTTCCCTGCCCAATGCGGTCACCACCTCGACTACATGGTCCGTATCCTGGGCGTAATCGACTTTGATGTTGAAAACATAATAGGCAAAGTCCTTGGTCATATTATTGACCGAAGTCACTGCGCTGAACGGCACCGTATGTACGCCCCCCGATCCGTCGCGCAATTTGATCGTGCGGATCGAAAAATGCTCAACCAGGCCGGAATGACCGCCGCCCAGATCGACCACATCGCCTACCGCAATGGTATTTTCGAACAGGATGAAGACACCGGTGATCACATCCTTGACCAGGGTCTGGGCGCCGAAACCGATCGCCAACCCAAACACCCCCGCCCCGGCAAGGAGAGGTGTGATATCGAGCCCGACTTCGGAGAGAACGATAAGTATGACGACGACGATCAAGAAGATCAGGAAAGCATTGCGCAGCAGCGGCAGTAAGGTCCGCACACGCTGGCTTCGCTCGACAGGCGTGCCGTCACGCACTGCACCGACGAGATAGCGTTCGATGATGGCCGAGACGAATTCCCAGGCGACAACGGCGCTGACTACGACCAGTGCGACGGAAATAAACCGCGCGGTCGCTGCACGCCCTGAAGCTGTCTCGAACCAGTCCAGCGTGTTGACGCCCCAGGCTTCGACGACCACGAGAACAGCGGCCAGCCAAACTAGAACCGAAAAAGAGGAGCGTACGAGCGGAAGATAGACGTCGACGCGCTGCTGCAGCCGAGGAAAGCGACTGTCGGTATTGTTGGAATAGGCGACGCCACTGACTATTAGGTTTTCGGCAACCAAAGCCAATAACCGCGCTCCGCCGATAACCAGCAGCGACACAACCGTGCCGCGAACAACAAACTCAAAACCGCCCTCGATATCGAAAGCCCAAACACTGAAGGTCGCGATCAGGTAGGCAGACGCCAGCAAGTGCCAGACATCGGCCAACCGGCGGCGCATCGACCAGAAAGCGGAGGCTTTGAAAGACGCGTCCACACCGTCCGCATCACCCCGAATCCAGCGCGCGACGGCGTTACGCTTGCGCAGCACTAGTGTGACCAGAATGATCACAATGCTGAGACCGACGACTTTCAACGCGGCCGCGGCCGCTACCCTAGGCAAACCCAGCAGGCGCAGCGCGGAAATCCCAAACCAGCCGAAAGCCATGATTCCGGTAAGCCAGGAAATCCAGCGATGAAGAAAGCGAGCCGCACGGTCGTTGACCGGCAGCAAGCGCAAATTGGCATGACCAGGTGCCAATATAAGGCGCGACAACGCCATCGCGACCAATACCAGGAGACTGGCATTGATGATCGTCAAAATGGCCAGACTGACGACCGCTACCGGGGTCGTCAAAGTCATCAACGAATAGCCGACGATACCGAAAATCCCGACAGGTATTATTCCGAGCAGAAACCTCAGCACGCCGCATAGAGTTCGACCGAGCAGACTATTGGTCCTCTGATTCTCAAGCCTACGACGGGGCCCCCGCAAGGCCAGATAGGCTAAAGCAAAACCCGCCGCGCCCGCCGCAAGCACCATCGCAAGAGAGACCGCCAGATACTCCCAATGAGCGCGTGTCGCAGGATTGCTCAGCTGGTGCGTAAACCAGCGCTCCGCAGCCGGCAGCCCCACGAAAGCCTCGCCCAACGCTCGAAACTCGTCCCCGCCTTCTTTAATGCGATTGAGCAGATAGTTCAGAAAACGTGACCCGACAGGCTCGGCCTCGGCCTGCTTGTGCGCTGCCTGCTGCAGGGTCAGAAGATTCAACTGATCAATCAATTTACCCCGGGCAACCGGATCGTTCAGCGTCTGGATCAATTCCTTAACTTGCGCAGGATCAACTGAAGGCGGCGGCGGCGTCTGTGCACTCGTTACCGCAGCTTCCATGGCCAATTGCGCATTGGCGGTCGGCCCGGGTACGGCGAAGCAGAGCAGGACAGCGAGTATGGCAAAATAGCGAATCATTGTTTCAACTTAGCTTCAAATGACGGTCACAGCGACATATCCGGACAAAACCCGCTCAGTGCCCTAAAGCTCCCGGTTTACAGTCGGGACGCGCTTACTTATCTTGGAGAGATGAGCGAAAAAATCGAACGATCGGACGACGAGTGGCGCAAGCTGCTTTCTCCAGAAGAATACCAAATTCTGCGCCAAAAAGGCACGGAACGCGCCTTCACAGGTCATTATTACAAGACCAAGGACAACGGGACATATGTCTGTGCTGCATGCGGACATGAGTTGTTCAGCGCCGACACGAAATACGACTCCGGGTCCGGTTGGCCCAGTTTCTTTGCGCCGCTGGCCGGTGAATCTGTCGCAACCGAAACAGACCGCAGCCACGGTATGGTCAGGACTGAGGCCATGTGCGCACGCTGCGGCTCGCATCTGGGCCATGTTTTTGAGGATGGCCCTGCCCCAACCGGCTTGCGGTACTGCATGAATTCGGTGTCGCTGAAGCTGAAGCCTAAAGACGGTTAAACCCAGACGTCGATGTGCAGCCTCCCTGTCGGGTGCAGGCTGTGCTAATATTTGATCGGTGAATCGATACTGGGAGGCGGAAAGTGCGATCGGGCGCTGCGCGGACACCATTGATCATTGCGGGAATAGCCGCGCTTTTGACTTACGCCATCGCTGGTCATCAGACGCCCTTCGGGTTTCTCCACAAGATCCGTTCGCTGCACCATCACTACGCGCTCGCCAAGCCCGGTCAGGGCGGCAACGCTGCAGAGGCTGCAACCGAGACTCAAGATGAGGCCGCACGAGATGCCGCTGAGGATCGGGATAGCCGATCCGAAAGCGAGACGCGTTCCCTTGCGCCATTCGACAGCATAGTGATCGATGACAATGCTAAAGCGACAATTGCCATCGGCGACACCCAGTCCATTACTGTGTCATCACCCGACGGACGGTCCGATAAAATTGTCACACGCGTTGAGGACGGCAAGCTGCGCATCACGGGTCACGCAGGCGAGGCACTCGTGCGTGTGACGGTCCCCCACCTGCATGCACTTCAGATAAACGGCGCGGGGGATGTGTCTCTCGACGGACTCCGCGATCCGATATCGATCAAGACAAACGGGCCGGTTCATCTATCTGCAAGCGGTGCGGTCGACTCAGCCGATCTGATACTGAACGGCCCCAGCAAACTGCTTTTTACAAAGCTGGAAACCAAGAACATGACCATCCAGTTGAATGGTATTGGGGAGGCCGAGGTGTTTGCGACACAAAACCTAAATGCCGAGGTGCATGGCATCGGTCAAGTTCGTTATCTCGGGGATCCGCATACCGTATCTATCATACGCGGCCTGGGCTCAGTCGAGCGCCTGTCCGTCTCGCGCCAGGGCTAAGCCCGATACGGCGCATCGCCGGCGAAATTCCGTTATGACTCCTGGCGGGCGCTTAGGCCCGCGCCATCGAACTCGCATGAAAGCTGATAGAGACCTCGCATGATTCCTCGTTATAGCCGCGCCGAAATGGCAAACATTTGGGAACCGCAAAACCGTTTCCGCATCTGGTTCGAAATCGAGGCCCACGCCTGCGATGCGATGGCAGAACTCGGAACGATTCCCAAGGAGGCGGCTAAAGCGATTTGGGAGCGCGGAGCCTTCGAGCCGGACCGCATAGACGAGATCGAGCGCGAAACCCGCCACGATGTCATCGCCTTCCTCACCAACGTCAGCGAACATGTCGGTCCGGAGGCGCGATTTCTGCATCAGGGCATGACCTCGTCGGATGTACTCGACACAGCATTTGCGGTGCAGTTGACCCAGGCGGCGGATTTACTGCTGAAAGACCTGGATGCGGTCATAAACGCGATTCGTCGCCGCGCGCTGGAACATGCCCACACACTGACCATCGGGCGCAGCCACGGCATCCACGCCGAGCCAACGACTTTCGGCCTGAAGCTTGCCGGCCATTGGGCGGCATTCAAACGCAACCGGGAGCGACTGCTGGCCGCGCGGGCCGAAATTGCCACCTGCGCCATCTCGGGACCGGTCGGGACATACGCCACGGTCGATCCCAGAGTCGAAGCCCATGTCGCGAAAATGCTCGGATTGACCCCCGAGACGGTTTCGACCCAGGTCATCCCTCGAGACCGCCACGCCCAGTTCTTTGCGACCCTGGGCGTCATAGCCGCATCGATGGAAAACCTGGCAACCGAGGTCCGGCATTTGCAACGATCGGAAGTTCTTGAGGCGGAGGAATATTTCGCACCGGGCCAGAAGGGCTCGTCTGCGATGCCGCATAAGCGCAACCCCGTGTTATCCGAAAACATCACCGGTCTGGGGCGGCTGATCCGGGGGTATGTGACGCCTGCTCTTGAGAACGTCACTCTGTGGCACGAGCGCGATATCTCCCACTCCTCGGTCGAACGCGTGATCGGTCCGGATGCAACCATCGCGCTTGATTTCGGACTGGTGCGGTTGGCCGGATTAATCGATCGACTGATTATTCACCCCGAAAATATGCGCAAGAACCTCGATTCACTGAAAGGGCTGGTTTTCTCGCAGCGTGTACTTCTCGCGCTTACCCAAGCGGGCATGAGCCGTGAAGACTCATACCGGACGGTGCAAAGCACCGCGATGCGTGTGTGGGACGAGCGCAAGGATGATTTCCGGAGTCTCTTGAGCCAAAACCCTCAGGTGACCGGCCTTTTGGCCCCAGAACATCTCGATGCCATTTTCGACTACAGCTACTATACGAGCCATGTAGATACGATCCTGGCACGACTGGAAGATTGATGGGGAACTATAACTGCGGGATCTGAACCTGTTCCAAGCGGCGCACCAATCCGGCCGCTGGGACGGGAGCGCCAAAATACATCCCCTGCCCGTAGCGGCATCCTAGAGCCGCCAGCGCATCGGCGACTTCCCGTTCCTCCACACCTTCGGCAACTGCGCTCAGTCCCATCGATTGGGACAGGCCGATGATCGACCGCACGATAGCCTCGCTTCGCGGCGATCGGACGATTGCCTCGGAAAATGATCTGTCGATCTTGATGCAGTCGATAGGCAAGCGGTGCAAATAGACAAGACTGGAATAACCCGTGCCGAAATCATCGAGGGCGAAAGTTATACCCATTTCCCTCAGCCGATCCATAATCAGACCGGCGGCGTCCTTATCCTTGATCAGTAGCGTCTCAGTGATTTCGAACTGCAGTCGCGTATATCGGCCGCGTCCGGAATCAATCAGAGCAGCTAAGCGATCTATGATTGCAGTGTCGAGCAAATGCACCGCCGAGAGATTCACGCTGAGCAGTAAGGGGCCCTCTGTCACCGGGCAAGCAGCGAGCGCATCCTCCATTATCTGCCAGGCGCGATCCAAAATGACTGAATCGATTGCGCGAATCAGCCCGTTGGCTTCGGCGATGCCGACGAATTCGGCTGGTTCGACCAGACCACGAGACGGATGTCGCCACCGCGCCAGTGCTTCGAATCCGACAAGCGAATAATCGCTGAGATTAACGATGGGTTGAAAAAAAGGCTCAAATTCCAGGGCTTCCAAGCCACCCTGAATCTGGCCGGCCGGGCTCAGTGCAATATCGGCACAAATTTCGAGAGTTTCGGCATTCACGGCCATTGCGTTCAGTGATGATCCATCTGATGTCGTTCAACGTATCGATATGGTGGATTTTAATCTATTTTAAATATGCTTTAATTAATCGTGATGCAATTCACGCTCGCCCCGGTGAATTGATAAACAGCTCCCCGGGCATATTGTTCTCATTCCCAAAACGCAGCAGGGAAAGCCTCACAATCCCGCATCGGAGCCTCGATGATGCTATAGTCGCTTTCAGGGAGCTCGAGGCGCATCTGGATCGGGCCAATTCTAATCGACATTGCGAAGGATCGAGCCGCCCCTTTGATAGACGAACAGCCTATCTCCTCGACGGTTGAAGATATCGTTCCGCCGTCTCAACATTCCGCCCCCGCATCAAAGGCAGGCAGACCATGACCCTGCGCAAGAGCGTCATGCTCGTTTGGAAGGCGCTCGATGGAATGTCATCGCGAAACGGGTTCGAAATTGCTGGCTATATTGCGTTTACGGTTATGCTTTCGCTCTTCCCTTTCATGATTTTCCTCGTTTCGATCGCAGGCTTCTTCGGCGACACCAGCACCGGCGAGAATTTCATGAATACGATATCGGTTATCGCCCCACCCGAGGTAACTAAAACGCTCCAGCCGGCAATTCAACAGGTGGTGCAGAATCGCAGCGGCAGTCTTTTGACGATAGGCTTAGCATTGGCACTTTATTCCGCGTCGTCGGCAGTTTCTGCTTTGAGACTGGCGCTCAATCTGGCCTATGGGATCGATGAAACACGCTCCTTCTGGCTGCGAAAAGCCCAAGATTTTGGCGTCGTCATCGTGGGCTCGGTATTTCTGGTTTTGATCTCCGCAGCAATTATTTTGGGTCCGTGGGTGTGGAAAGTGATCGCCTGGACAACGATCGTCGATGAAGAGGACCGGAATATCTGGCACGTTGCACGATACAGCTTCACGCTTGTCGTCCTGGCTGGGGGCGTGGTCGTGCTGCATCGGATTCTGCCGAATTGCAGATTGACCGTGCGTCAGATATTGCCGGGAGCCTTGGCGACAACAATCGCGTGGATCGCCGCTGCCAGCGTTCTGACCTTCTATTTCGGTCGCATTAGCGATTATACGGCAACCTACGGCAGTTTGGGTGGGGTTATCATCACCCTGTTGTTCTTCTACGTCACCGGCATCATCTTTATCTTCGGCGGAGAATTGAACGCGGCCATGATGGCTCACAAGAAAGAAATTAAGGTCGTGCCGAACCAGGAGTTGCAGCCATTACCCCTAAAATCCTAGTCGCCCTTTCCCTCATCGCGGTCACGATCTCAGCGGCCAACGCGGAGGACATCGGCAGTGTCAATACGACATTCAAAGTCCTCGGGCCGGATAACAAGATCGTCGTGCAGGCTTTCGACGATCCCGACATCGAAGGTGTGGCCTGTTATCTTTCAGGCGCTCGAACTGGCGGCATTAAAGGCGGCCTTGGACTGGCCGAAGATACCTCGGATGCGTCGATCGCCTGCCGACAGGTTGGACCGATATCCATCAAGAACAAATTCGAGAATGGGGACCAGGTGTTCAGCGAAAAGCGGTCGCTCCTTTTCAAGCGCTTGCGGGTGGTGCGTTTCTTGGACCAAAAGCGCAACACTCTTGTCTATCTTGCCTATAGCGACAAACTGATAGACGGCTCACCCAAAAACAGCGTCAGTTCAGTTCCCATCATGCCCTGGCCGAACTCCCTGACTGGCAAATAAGACCGTCGGAGCGGAACGAAGGGTCACGGCTTCCGGTTTCCACCCCACGAACACTGGAACCGAACCGGGTAATATTGAGATGAATAAAACGCTACGCTGGATGTTGGGCGGCGTAGGCGTGCTGACACTTTCGGCGATTGTTGGAATTTTCTTTTTTCAATGGAGTTGGCTGAGAGTACCCCTGGAATCACGACTGTCGGCGCTGACCGGCAAGCAAGTCCATATCGACGGACCGATAACGGGTAGCAAATCCTGGGTTCCGCATATTACGCTCAGGCAGATCCGGATTGAGGAGAGTAGCTTCGCCGCCGCCCCCCACGTCGCCGCGATCGATACCATCGAAATCGAGATCGATCTGCGAAGCCTTTTGCAGGGCAAGCTAAATTTCCCGGTGATCGCAATTATCCACCCCGTGCTCGATCTCCTAAGAGTGTCCGGTGGGAGGGCTAACTGGGATATCGCAGTCGAAGCCAGCGGGCCACAGGACCGCAACGCTATGCCAATTATCGGCAAGCTGAGTATAGAAGACGGCAAGTTGACTTATCGAGATGTGGCCGGCCACACCGAGATCGACGGCACGATCAAAACGATAGCAGCCACGGGGGGTACGGGCGAAGGGACATTTACCCTTGAGGGCAACGGTACATACCGCCAGGCTCCTTTTACAATCCACCTTAAAGGCGGCTCGCTGAACGACTTGCGCGAAACTGAAAAGCCTTACGATGTCGATGCCGTTGCGACCGTCGGCAAGACCAAGGTTGCAATAGTTGGCACAGTCACGAACCCGTTCAAAATGACCGATATGAATTTGAAGCTGACGGCCGACGGCGACAATGCCGCCGATCTATATCCGATCTTCGGCATTCCTGCGCCACCCACCCCACCTTATCACCTCGCAGGAACCATGGACCGCGACGGCAAGATTTGGCTGTTCAAGAACTTTGCCGGCACGGTCGGCAAGAGCGACCTGGAAGGATCGTTGCGGTTCGATGTCGAGGGCCGGGAGAGACTTTTTGTCGGCGGTAATCTTCAGTCGAAAAATCTGAATTTCGCCGATGTGGGCCTACTAGTCGGCGCACCGGGATCGACAGAGGCTGGACGTCCAGTCTCCGACACGCAACGGGCAATGGCCCGAAAAGTCGAAGAGACCGGCCGAGTTCTCCCCGACGCCCCTCTCAATCTTAATGAAGTTCGCAATGTTGATGCGGACATTACCTTCAAAGCCGCCCATGTCGACGCCCAGAACCTGCCGTTGGATAATGTCGATATGCATATGAAACTCGACGATGCCCTCATGAGCCTGACGCCGCTTCGGGTTGGCGTTGCCGGTGGGTTCATCGACTCGAATATCGTCATCGACGCTCGCAAAGACGTTGTCGCGACCGACTATGACGTTAAATTTCATAAATTCCAGATCGATCAATTCTTTCAAAAAGCGGGCTTTCCCCAAGGCGGCAGCGGCGAAATAAATGGCCGTATCCGTCTGCACGGGACCGGAAACTCAGTTCGCGCTTCACTCGGAACCGCCGATGGACAGGCGAGCGCGATTGTGGACAACGGCAAGATCAGCAACCTGATTGCAAATGTCTTGGGACTGGATGTCGCACGGGCTCTAGGCGTTCTAATCGCAGGTGATAGTCAGGTTCCCCTTCGCTGCCTCGTCGCAGACTTCCAAGTTTCCGACGGGATAATGAAGCCCAGAACCTTGGTCCTCGACACCGAAGCCGCTATGGTCACCGGCAAAGGCAGCATCAGCCTTAGGGACGAACGTCTCGATCTCGATATTATCGGTGATCCCAAGAGAGCGACGCCTATCGCGCTTGGTGGACCGATCAAAGTCGGCGGGAGCTTCAGCAAGCCCAGTCTAGGATTGGGAACCGAAGCCTATGTCAGAGCGGGTGCTGCAGCTGCACTCGGCGCTCTGCTGACACCGCTTGCTGCCGTCCTCGGCTTCATCGACAGCGGCGACGGACCAGACGCCGACTGCACAAACCTGGAGCAGACCGCCAAGGCCAAATCGGCTTCGGTTCCGGCGGGAACTCGCCATGGAGAGGGGGCTGGTACAAAAAAGCCGCTGCCTACCGCCCATTGATCTTTTCTCCTGATATTTTTTGCTTTGTCCCCGTCAAGCCGCCGATCGGGTGCTTGCTAATGATTAGCTAGCTACCTATCTTATCGCGATGACCGCCAAGATCGACATGTCCGCGATAAGCTGGCTGCTCGCCGACGCTTCACGCCTAATCCGCAAGCTTGCAGACCGCAGGCTGAGCACTATCGGCCTGACGCGCGCGCAGTGGCAGGCGCTCGGCAATCTGCGTAGGCTGGGTCCACTTACTCAGGCCGCGCTTGCTGAAATCATGGAAGTGGAAACAGCCACCATCGCCCGCCTGACCGACCGGCTCGAGGCAGCCGGTTGGATCGAACGGCGCCTCGATGCGCACGACCGCCGGGTTAAAATCGTTTCGATGACCGACAAAGCCACCGCCATAATGGACGAAGTCGGCGTGATCGGCCAAAAGCTTCGCGATGATATGCTTGTGGATTTACCCCAATCCGAGCGCGAGCAGCTTGTCACCACCTTGTCGACGATGAAATCCCGATTGATCCGCCTGTTGGAAACGCCATGACCCAAGCTCAGATCGAACGCACCACACCGAGTGCACCTGCTCCTGTCACGAATCTGGTTCCCGGATCGCTCAATCGTCGCCTGACATGGCGCCGGATCCTGCTTCTGGCTGGGCCGATCGTGCTGGTCGTCCTTGGCGGCGGCTATTATTTGTTCAGTGGTCGCATCATTTCGACAGATGATGCCTATATCAAATCGCGGATGCTGTCGGTGACCGCAACTGTCCCCGGGCAGGTGGTCCAGGTACCCGTCAACGATAACCAAACCGTGAAAAAGGGCGATGTGCTGGTCCAAATTGATCCGGCGCCCTACCGTCTGAGACTGGCCTCGGCCGAGGCCGATCTTGCTCAGTCAATTCAGAACGCGGATCGTTTGCGGGCGCAGGTGCGGGCGCGTCAGCAGGATCTGGTTCAGGCCAATGCCGATACCGCTTACAATCAAAGGGAAGTCGAACGGGAAAAGCCTCTGGTGACCAGCGGTGCCGTGGCGCGCAGCTTCAACGACAAGGCAGAGCGCGACATGATTTCTGCTCAAGCGAAATCGGCGAGCCTCGCTCAGCAAATCCAGGCCGATCTCGCGCAACTAGGCGGCAATATCGATACACCAAATACGCTATTGCCCAGCTATCTTGCGGCGCTCGCCGCCCGGGACACCGCGGCTTATAATCTGGATCACGCCACTATCCGGGCCGCATCGGATGGTCGGGTCGGCGCCGTCACCGTTCGCACCGGCGAATATGTCGCTGCAGGTCAAAGCCTGTTCCCGCAGATAGTCAGCGACGACACTTGGATCGAGGCGAATATCCGCGAAACGGACCTAACGCATGTCCGCGACGGCCAGCCGGCAACCTTCACGGTTGACGCCTATCCCGGTCACACGTTCAAGGCACATGTTCAAAGTTTTAGTCCTGCAACAGGATCTGAGCTGTCGGTCCTGCCTGCCGAAAACGCCACCGGTAACTGGGTCAAAATCGTCCAACGACTGCCGCTTAAGCTGACGCCGGAACTACATTCCGACGATCCGCCGTTGCGCGCCGGCCTATCGGTCAATGTCGACATCGACACAGGCGTCTACTACCATATGCCTGGATTCCTGCAGGGCTTATTCGGATCGGGTACGGCAGAAACCAAGTGACCGCTCTTGGTTTTGTTCGGCCCGCCGCGACCGAGCCGAACAGGTTGATGATTACATTGATCGCAATGGTCGCGGTCACCATGCAACTCCTCGACACGACCATCGCAAACGTCGCCCTGCCCCATATGCAGGGTAGTCTGGCCGCAACTCAGGACGAAATCGCCTGGGTTTTAACATCCTACATCGTAGCGGCTGCGATCAGCACGCCCGTAACCGGTTGGTTAGCATCGCGCTTCGGTCGCACACGATTATTTGTGACAGCATTGGGCGGCTTTACGCTGGCTTCGGCATTGTGCGGGGTCGCTGTATCTCTGCCCCAGATCGTCTTCTTTCGTATTCTTCAGGGCTTGTTCGGCGCGGCCCTGGTGCCGCTGTCGCAGGCCATTCTGCTTGACGCCTATCCCCGCAACGAAATGCAGCGCGCGATGGGTATATTCAGTAGCGGCGTAATGATCGCGCCAATTCTGGGACCGGTACTCGGAGGCTATTTAACAGACGAATTCAGTTGGCGATGGTGCTTTTACATCAATGTCCCTCTCGGGATCGCCGCGGTCCTGGGAGCGTTGGCCTTCGTGCCGGAAACGGTCAGCAATGCAAACCGCAAGCTGGATTGGTTCGGCTTCGGCTTCCTATCGCTCGCCATTATGTGCCTTCAACTCGTACTCGACCGCGGAGAACAACGAGGCTGGTTTCAATCCACCGAAATTCAGATCGAAGGCGCCCTGACGCTGTTTTCGCTCTATATGTTCGTCACCCACAGTGCGACGACCGCACGCCCATTCTTCGATATCCGGCTGTTTCGAGACCAAACTTTCGTCGTCTCAACGATCATCATGATGCTGATCTTCGTTGTCTATTACGGTTCGATGGTGCTGACCCCGCAGATGTTGCAGCAGGAATTTAACTACCCGGTGCTGAGCGCCGGGCTGATAATGGCGCCGCGTGGCATCGGTACGATCGCAGCTATCATGCTCACAGGCCCAATCTCCAAGTGGGTCGGCCCACGCCAATTGATCGGCTTCGGATTGTTTGTAAGCGGTGCAACTCTCTACGCAATGTCCGGCTGGAATCTGATGACCAGCGCCCATACGATCGTTATCACAGGTCTAATCCAAGGGGCCGGCAGCGGCTTTATCAATGTGCCGATAACTACGATCGCCTTCGCCACGCTAGGCGCAGAATTGCGGACTGAAGCAGCCGGATTCTACAATCTTATGCGCAATATCGGCAGCGCCATTGGCATCTCGATTGCAGCGTCTCAGTTGGTCGAATCGACCCAGACTAATCACAGCTATCTTGCGTCCTTCATGACGCCGTTCCGCCATATGTCGCTGCCCCAGGGCCCATTGGGGATGCATATCCTCAATCTCAGCATCACTCAGCAGGCCGCGATGATCGCCTTTATCAATATCTTCTGGCTGCTGGGAATCCTCTGCGTTGCGATCATCCCGCTGGTATTGTTTCTGAAGGTTCCAAAGGCGCCTCAGCAGGCAAGCCATGCGGCTGCGACCGCGGAGTAATCGGCTAAATCTTCATGAAATCGGGATAGCGTTGAGTGAGGGCCGCAATTTCATTGTCGGAAATTGCGAACTCGAATCTTTGGCCAAGCTCGTCCTGACGCAGCCCATAGATGTTCAGGAAATGAAACGGCGCTGTCCCGTCCCTTGGGCGTATCTCGATGGTCAGGTGGCACAGACAGAAATGCCCCGAGACAGGCTCCAAGGTCGAATCCGCAATGCGTATATCATCCAGCCCGAATTCCTTGAACCGCGCCATCCAGGGCACCATGCGGCCAAGCGCCTCGTCCTTCGAACTGAAACCGCCCACGTGACCCAAAGTGAATGAGGTGTAGGGCTCAGCATAATGGCTCGCCAGAGCCTCAGGGTCGTTTGCGCGCGACGCCCGGCCATAGCTGTCAACGAAGGCCTGGCCTTTGACGATGTCGAACATTCAAAACCCTTATTAAGCTATTCTCAGCGCTCGCCGCCCGGTCTCCACAGAACATCGCCGGCGCCGGTTTTCAAGTTGATCCAGCGGGCCAGTACGAACAGATGGTCGCTGAGCCGGTTCAAATATTGCAGCACGGGCGCGTTCACATGCTCTATTCCAGCAAGGGTCCAGCATTCGCGTTCCGCTCGGCGTACGACGCTGCGCGCTAAATGGAGATGGGCTGCAGCTTCGGCGCCACCGGGCAGAATGAAGGACGTAAGGGGCGCAAGATCAGCATTCATCACGTCGATCTCTTTCTCCAACCGCTTAACCTGGGCTGGTGTGATGCGCAGGCGGATGTCGCCCGGAGCGTCCTCGCCTGGCATGCAGACATCCGCGCCGAGATCAAACAGATCGTTCTGGATGCGCAGCAGAGCGGCGTTCGGCTCAGGATCGGTCAACTCCGTCGCCGCCAGCCGGGCGATGCCTATGACTCCGTTCGCCTCGTCGACCGTGCCCATGACCTCGACTCGCAGCGAATCTTTGGCCACACGCCGGCCGTCGCCCAGACCGGTCTGCCCCTTGTCACCTGTACGCGTGTAGATCTTGTTGAGCTTGACCATGGGTCCGTGCCCGAATGCCGATTACTTCGCCGCGACCGGCTGTACAGCCGGGTCGGAAGCGCGGCCTGAGGCAATCATGTTTGTGTCCCATCCCCCACCCAGCGCCTTGTAGATAGCGACGAGATCGGTCGAAATCATCACCGAACTGCGCGCAACTTCGGTTTGCGAAGCGTACAATCGGCGTTCGGCATCAAGGACGTCGAGAAAACTCGACAACCCGGCACGATAGCGCTGCTGCGCCAGCGACAATGAGTTCTCATTGGCTTCAGCAGCACGCTGCAGCGCCCGGACACGAATCTGCTCGGCCTCGTAGGACGAAACCGCATTCTCCACATCGTGAAGCGCACTGAGAACCGTGGTTTTGTAACTCAGCGCCGCTTCCTTCTGGCGAACCTCCTGCACGGTGATATTCGCATAGGTCACGCCATTGAATACCGGAATCGAAAGCGCCGGACCGAAATTGTAGAATTTGCTGCCCCAGTCGCTGAGTTTATTGAAGCGCAGGGCCTGCAGCCCGATCGAACCGGTCATCGTCAGACGCGGATAGAGATCCGCAGTAGCGACCCCGATATTCGCCGTCGCGGCATGAAGTTGCGCTTCGGCGCGCCGGATATCCGGTCGACGCCGGGCCAGATCAGACGGCATCCCGATCGGCACGCCAGGGGGATTGGGCGGAAGCGGCTTAGCGGCATCGAGTTCACTTTGCAACGCGCCTGGTTCAAGTGCCAGAAGCAGGCTGAGTGCGTTGATTACATGTGATTTCTGATCTTCGAGCGAGGGCAACTGCGCTTCAGTCGTCGCAACCTCGGCAGATGCGCTTTCGACATCCAAGTTGCTGGTCTCGCCACCCTGTGCCTGGGCATGTGTTAACTTATAGGCGTCTTGCTGCGCCTTGAGATTGCTCTGCGTAATATCGATGAGACGCTGGACACCCCGCAACTCGATGTAGCTACGCGCGACTTCGGCATAGACCGATACCATCGCGTCATTGCGGTCTTCGACCACCGCCTGCGCCTGCGCCTCCGCAGATTCGACCGATCGGCGCACCCGGCCAAACAGGTCAATTTCCCATGATGCATCGAATCCGGTCTGGAAAAGATCGAAAGGTGGCAGCGTGAATGGCACTAGACTCGACGGTATGCCGCCTGATCCTGCCTGAGCGGCTGTTTGGGCACCGCTTGAACCGCCAAAAAGGCTGAGTGAACCGTTCTTGGACAAATCGGTTCGGGCATAGGAACTATCCAGTCCAACTGTCGGAAGATTGCGCGCTCCGACGGCCTGAAGCTGTGCTCTCGCCTCTTGAATGCGCAAAGCCGCCTGTTGAAGATCGGGGTTTGAATCGCGCGCCCGGTCGATCAGCGACGTCAGTTCAGGATCGTTGAAACTTGTCCACCAGCTGACCGAATCGGGGGAGTCCGACGTGACCTTGCTTTCCGGTTGGCCTTGCTTGGGCGGGTGCGCAACCCAGGTAGCCGGCGTGACAGGTTTGGGGGCCGTAAAATCAGGACCCACGGTGCAGCCAGAAACGCTCAACAATGCAAGGAAAGACGAACCGAGAAGCAAACGCATGAATATTTCCCGACAGGAGGCCAGCGGTATCGGCGCTAAGATAGGTAGCTAGCTAATAGTTAGCAAGCACCCGAACTACATCGCAGGCTTAGTCCCAAGGCTGGCGCTATGCCGCGACACTTTCAACTTCATGGCCGCGTTGCTTCGGCAACCAGACAGTAACCGTTGTGCCCTCGCCCTTTACGCTTTTGATCTCCATGGTACCACTGTGCAACTCCACGAGGGATTTGGTGAGTGGAAGGCCAAGTCCGGTGCCCTGATAGCGCCGCGCCAATGAATTGTCGATCTGACGGAACGGTTGCATTGCCTGCTCCGCTTCCTGTTCCGTCATCCCGATCCCCGTGTCGATTACCCGAAAGCGGAATCCTCCATCGACTGCTTCACCGGTTAAAACGACACGTTTTCCACTGGGCGTAAATTTGATGGCATTGGACAGAAGATTGAGGAAAATCTGCCGGATACGGGTCGAATCCCCCTGAATCGACACGGATGTGAGCGGAGCAATAACGTCAAACTTTACGCCGGCGGCATCAGCGGCCTCCGTCATCAGCCGGGCGCAGATATTCATTAATTCGACCATGTCGACATCCTGCTCATAGAGATCCAGCTTTCCGGCATCTACCTTCGCCAGATCCAGAATATTCCCTATGATCTCAAGGAGATGCTTCCCGCTGCTGTGAATATCGACGGCAAATTCCTTATAGCGCTGGTCGCCAAGCGGGCCGAACAACTCTTTCTCGAGTATTTCCGAAAAACCGAGGATCGCGTTCAGCGGCGTGCGCAGTTCGTGGCTCATGTTCGCAAGGAACTCGCCGCGCGCACGATTTGCCGTTTCGGCCAAATCACGCGCTGTGGCAAGCTCGACGGCTTGTAGAGACAGCCGCGTCTCACGTTCCAGAAGTGTCCCGCTCCAGCGTTCCTCGTCCCGAACAGCTCTCAGGATGAACCAGGTGAGCACTCCCAGCACCGCCATGCTGATCAGAGCGAAAACGACAATCCAGACGAGTACGTAACGCCAGGGCTGCAACGCGGCGCGTTGCGATCGGCTGACCGCCAGATAGAGCGGCGTGTCCTGGACCTGTAGGCGAGTCACCACGACGTGGCGAAGGTCCTGGTCATGATCTTCAGTCAAGTAAATCGTGCTATTGCCTGTCGCTGGGCGCGCTCCGGAACTCCAGCCTGAAAGTACGTTACCGATCATATCGTCGGCCTTTGGCCAACGAGCAATCAACGTAGATTGATCGTTGATTAACGATATAGCGGAAGTCGCTCCAAGATCGATTGTCGAAAAATAGCCTTCGAAATAGCTGGTCGAGATCCCAACCAACACCACACCGGCGAAGCCCCCTTGAGGATCGGTCAGAGGACGGGCGAGATAAATCATCCACTCCCCGTTAAGGCGCGCCAGGATCGGGGTGGACACGAAGAGTTCCTGATCTGGCCGCTCCTTCAACGCCAGGAAAAATCCGGTGTTCGCTGCGTTGATATGCGGCGCAGGATACTCTCTGCTGCTGCCCAATATATCGCCATTCGAGTCGACCACCGCGGCGATTTCGATTTGGGGCAAAAGCTTCTGAAGCCGCAGTAGACTCTCGTGGAACGACTTGGTGGCAGCACGCTCGCGAAGTATCGCGCTTTCCCCAGGTCCTGGCTTCATCGCCAAATCCGCGATCGAACGGATAAGCACGTCTGCAGCAGAAAATGTCTGAGATGTCCGCTCGGCAGTGATTCGCCCCACGGTGGCGAGTTCACGATCCGAGTTTTCAATTGTCTGGTTGTACAAGGCCATCAGAACAATGACGGCAATCGCCAATATGATGACGGCAATAGCAAAGCCGGCAGCAGTCACCTGCCGTCTGAGCGACGACAGGCTCCTCGCGACCACCGACGGGTTGCTCTCGTTCAAGGTTTCACGCCGTTGAATCAAAGTTCAATGTGACTAGGCGAGCGAAAATAGCCGATCTCCCGCAAAATTTTCTCAATCTTGTTACGGCTTGTAGCGCTATCGGATCAGATTTGAGCCGATACAAACAGATGTCGTAGATTTTACTGCCGCTTAGGTCGGTCGTGTTCGACGCGCAATCCGACCCCTATCCATGCCGGGCAAAAAACGGATGTTCTAGAACCTGATATGACGGGTCGGTCTTGTCGTGTTCACCGAACAGGCAGCCCGTATCGTCCGGCAAGTCCTTGGTCCAAGTGGACGGCCCCATCTGCTTCCAGTCAACTGCGACCGTTCGCCTGGCAAATAACCAGCGTCCGTCGACTTTGGCGTAATGATCCAAATAACGCATGCCATGCACTAGGTCGCTCCAGCCGCCGCCCTGCGCGGGCAAAGTATGATAGGCGGTGACATAGACCTCGCCTTGCGCACGATCTGCCCCGTCAAGCACGATGAGGTGGTTTTGAACGGCATGTGTGGTTATGCCCAGCCGCGGCATCACGCACACCAGCCAATCGACATAGCCTGACGCCGGACCGCAATAGCCGCCGCCATGATTATCCTCCATGGCGTCGCTGGTATAGAGGGAGCGCAACAGCGCAAAATCCTGACGGTCGACCGACCGGGAATAGCACAGCACCAGGTCGCGTATCGCGTCCTTGTCCACCAAAGCCTGCATCTCGCTTTCCACCCGTAACGGTAATCGCCCAACGCCCTTCAGACGTAGTCGCTCCATTCCTTGATCTTACCACCCTTGATCACAAAAACGCCGACGACCGGGGTCGGATGCGTCGTGTGCTTGCCCTTGACCGTACTGTCGATCCGGGAATTCACGACCACCGGACCTCGAGCAAAGGTTTCCAGGATTTTGAGGTCGTACCTCTCCCCGTTGCTGAGAAAGGTCTGGAACAACGATATCGCCGCATCGTGCCCGGTCACGGGTTCAATCGTCTCCCCGAACCTGACCAGGCAATCGTCGGTCAAATATTGACCGACCATATTATCGGCATCCGGCGGGTCGTCCCCCCAGGCTTTGCAGAAATCCTTAACCAACTGGATATTCGCTTTTTCGATCGTGCTGGCGCTTGCGGCGCTTGGCGCATTAGCGGGGTTTGACCCCGCATTGGGATTGGAAGGTAATGCGGAGCCGCCGGCGTCTGCTGCGCCTGCCGCTCCGGAAGCCGCGACTGCGATCGCTCCCAATCCACCTGCCACGAACAAATTTCGCCTGGTTACAAGCATGTCGCCTCGCTCCATTTAGCCTTGGCCTTACCGTCCGCCGAGTATGTTACCAAAGCATTGATCGTAGTGGCTGATTTTCCCGACACTGAATAGCAATATTTATACACCTGCCGGCCCGCGCTAATCGAACACCCGCAGTCGAAGCGAATTTGCGACCAACAACGATCGGACTGTCAAGGCGCTTGCCGCCGAACATGTCCCTCGCCTAGACGCTGAAATACTTCGCCTTCGGGTGGTGAACAATCAGGGCCGAGGTCGACTGCTCGGGATGAATCTGAAACTCGTCCGAGAGCGCGACGCCAATCCGGCCTGCATCGAGAATTTTGAAGATCGGCGCCTGATCCTCGAGCTTGGGGCATGCCGGATAGCCGAAACTATAGCGGCTGCCGTGATAGCCCTGAGACAGCAACACCTCTATGTCGCGTGCGTCTTCACCAGCGAACCCAAGTTCTGAACGGATGCGCTTATGGACGAATTCGGCCATCGCCTCGGCCATCTCCACGCCCAATCCGTGCAGATAGAGATAATCCTGATAGCGGTTTTCCTCGAACCATTCTCGCGCTGTGTCGCTGGCCTTAGGGCCCATCGTCACCACTTGAAAAGCGACCACGTCGCGCTCGGCAGAATCGATATCGCGGAAGAAATCGGCGATACATTCACCGTCCGCCCGCGCCTGACGGGGGAGCGTGAAGCGCGTAATTTCGGTCTGTCCATCTTCTTCAAACACGACGAGATCATCGCCCTCGCCTGCCGCCTTCCAATAACCGTATGCCGCCTGCGGCTGCAGAATCTGCTGTTGCTCGCAAATGTCGAGCATCCGCTTCATGACCGGGCGCAATTCGCTGCGAGCCCAGGCGAGGAACTCCTCCAGACTGCGTCCCGCCTTGCGGAATCCCCACTGGAACTGAAACAGCGAGCGCTCGTTCACATAGGGAACCAGCGCCTTGGGATCGACATGCTCGATCAGCCGTGTCCCCCAGAAAGGCGGTGTCGGCACGGCGACATCCTGGGCCAGCTTGTTGCGGCGAACTTTGGCATAATTTCGGTCAACCGGCGGCGCGGCGTCGGTCGCCACGCCCAGTTTGCGCTTCTGGTTCGAGGGTTTCCCGACGCGGCGCTTTTGAATTGCAGCAAGATAATCGTCGAAACCATTGGTCTTGACCTTGTCCATAAGGCTGAGGCCGTCGAACGCATCGCGCGCATAAGCGACGCGGCCGCTGCCATAGGATTCGACACAATCGTCCTCGACATAGTTTCGAGTGAGGGCTGCGCCGCCCAGGAAGATCGGAATGTCGATTCCCTCACGGGTAAGCTCGGCCAGATTTTCGCGCATCACCACGGTCGACTTCACCAGCAGTCCGGACATGCCGATGGCATCGGCTTTGTGTTCGCGCGCCGCTGCCAAAATATTCGCGAGCGGCTGCTTGATGCCGAGATTGACCACGCGATAGCCGTTGTTGGTCAGAATGATATCGACCAGATTTTTGCCGATATCGTGGACGTCGCCTTTCACGGTCGCCAGAACGATCGTGCCCTTTTCCTGTCCCTCGGACTTCTCCATGAAGGGTTCGAGATAGGCGACCGAAGCTTTCATCGTTTCCGCCGATTGCAGAACGAAGGGCAACTGCATCTTGCCCGCGCCGAACAGCTCGCCGACCACTTTCATACCGTCCAGCAGGATCGTGTTGATTATATCCAGCGGCGGATGGGCCTTCATCGCCTCGGCCAGCTCGTCTTCCAGACCCTTGCGGTCGCCTTCGACAATGCGCAGCTTCAACCTCTCCTCAACCGTCTCGGGCCGGGCACGCTTTTGCGAGGCCGCAGCCTTCCGGTCCGCGAAATGCGCCAAAAGAGCGTGCAACGGATCGTAATCCTCGCGTCTGCGGTCGAAGATCAGATCTTCCATGATCTGAATTTCTTCCGGCGGGATCAGATGGAGCGGCGCGATCTTCGACACATGGACGATCGCCCCGGTCATGCCGGCGCGCACCGCATGGTCGAGAAACACCGAGTTCAGCACGTGCCGTGCCGCTGGGTTAAGCCCGAAGGAAATATTCGATAGGCCGAGAATGATCTGCACGTCGGGAAATTCCCGGCGGATAAGGCGAATACCCTCGATCGTCTCCTCGCCCAACTTGCGGTCGTCTTCGTTGCCCGTCGCAACCGTGAAGGTCAGCGGATCGATCAGCAGATCCGATTGAGGCAGCCCATGCTCGTTGCAGGCAAAATCGACCAGGCGCCGCGCGATCTGCAGCTTATGATCGGCAGTCTTCGCCATGCCCTGTTCGTCGATCGTAAGAGCAATAACCGCGCAGCCGAATTTTTTCGCCAGGACCAGGCGATCTTCGGCATGCTTTTCACCGTCCTCAAAATTAATCGAGTTGATGATCGCTTTGCCGCCATAGAGCTTCAACGCCGCCTCGATCACCGGCGTCTCGGTGGAATCGATCACCAGCGGCGCGGTCACAGCGCCTGTCAGGCGAGTGACGACGGCGTCCATTTCGCCGGTCTCGTCTCGCCCGACAAAGGCAGTGCAAACATCAAGCGCGTTGGAACCTTCTTTGACCTGTTCCTTCGCCATATCGACACAACCGTCCCAGTCGTGCGCCTCCTGCAACTGCCGCCACTTCTTGCTGCCATTGGCGTTACAGCGCTCGCCGATTGAAAAATAGGCGTTTTCCTGCCGCAGTGAGACTTGGCCATACAGCGAGGCCACTGAGGGAACCCACATGGCCTTGCGCCTCACCGGCTCGGGCCGCAGCTTGTTCCCGGCTAGGCGTCGCAGGACCTGATCCAGGGCATGGATATGCGAAGGCGTCGTGCCGCAGCAGCCGCCGACCAAATTGACCCCATCCTCGGCAATGAATCGTTCCAGCCAGATCGCCATCTCTTCTGGCGACAACGGATATTTGGTTTGCCCATCGACCAGTTCCGGCAACCCTGCGTTGGGCTGGACCGAAATCAGCCCCTCCCAGTTCTCCGAAAGAAAGCGGACATGTTCGACCATTTCCTGCGGGCCGGTGGCGCAATTCAGCCCCATCAGCGGCACGTCCAACGAATCGATCACTGTCGCCGCAGCGGCGATATCGGGCCCGACCAGCAATGTGCCGGTGGTCTCGACGGTCACTTGGACGAAAATCGGCGTGTCGGTCCCGGCCTCCTTGCGCGCAACCTTGGCGGCATTTACCGCGGCCTTTATCTGCAGCGTGTCCTGGCAGGTTTCGATCAAAATGCCGTCCACGCCGCCGGCGACCAGACCGCGCGCCTGAACGATCAGTCCGGCCTCGAGCCGGTCGTAGGTTATATGACCCAAACTGGGAAGCTTTGTCCCCGGTCCAATCGAGCCCAATACGAAGCGCTCTTTGCCCTGCCCGTATTTCTCGATCGCCTCGCGCGCCAGTTCACCCGCGCGGCGGTTGATCTCCAGCGCCCGATCCTCAAGCCCCTCGAATTCGCCCAAGGTAATAGGCGAGCCTCCGAAACTATTGGTCTGAACGATATCAGACCCGGCCTCGAGATAGCCGCGGTGGATTTCATGAACGATATCCGGGCGGGACAGATTCAGAACCTCGGTGCAGTTCTCTTGCCCCCAGTAATCGCGCTCCACGTCCAGATCCATAGCCTGGACCCGGCTGCCTGTACCGCCGTCACATAGAAGAACGCGTTCGGCTAGAGCGTCGAGAAGTTTAGCCACGGCTGTGATCCTGCTTGGAATAAGTGCGATCGGCATCAAGCCCGAGCGCCCTGCATATGTTCAAAACGAGCTCCGCCCGGTTCAGAGTGTAGAAATGGAACTGACGGATACCGAGAGCAAAAAGTTCATGGCACTGATTGAGCGCTACTCTGGTTGCGGCCGCCTCGCGCGCGGCGGCGTTGTCATCCAGCCCATCGAACTGAACGCGCACCCTATCGGGTATTTGAGTGCCGCTAGACTTCGCCATCTTGGCGGCATGCGCAAAATTTGTCAGCGGCAGAATGCCCGGGATGATTGGGGCCGTGATTCCCGCCTTCTGAGCGCGCTCAAGAAACCGGGCATAATAAGCTGACTCGAAAAAGAAATTCGTAATTGCGCGAGTGGCTCCGGCATCCAGTTTGCGCTTCAGCGCATCGAGATCGGCCTCGGGGCTTTTCGCTTGCGGGTGGCATTCGGGGTAGGCGGCCACGCTGATCTCGAACGGATGCAACTTAAGCAGCCCTTCGACCAGTTCATTGGCATAAGCATACCCGCCAGGCGTCGGAACGAAGACGCCGTCAATTCCACCAGGCGGGTCGCCGCGCAGTGCCACGATATGCCGAATACCGGCCTGCCAATAGGCGTCGGCTATGGCATCGATCTCATCGCGCGTGGCGTTGACACAGGTTAGATGGGCCGCAGCCGGCAGCCCGATCTCGTTCTGGATGCGGCTGACCACGGCGTGCGTTCGCTCGCGCGTCGATCCACCCGCTCCATAGGTTACAGACATGAATGCGGGCACAACCGGCGCTAATGTTTCGATCGCATGCCAAAGCTGACGTTCCATCGCCTCGGTCTTGGGTGGAAAGAACTCGAAGCTGACGGCGATCGCAGAATCTTTCGCCCGCGGCCGCAATGTTGGGTCGGTCATTGAAACAACTCGAGATTGGGCTCGGCGCGATTGGCCGACAAATGGGTTTCGACCAGCTCCGGTCGTTCTCCACGCCATAGTTTGACGGTCAATCCACTGCCGGGCAAGCTTACTGGACGGCCGGCCACAAGTCCTGCCGTCTTCAACCAACCGATTATACGCTCGTCCTGAAATCCCGGCCAGCGATGGGCATGGTCGGCTCCCAGCACCGTTGCATCATGCGGTGCAAAATCGATCAGGATTAATCGCCCGCGCGCTCGCAGCACGCGTGCTGCTTCGGCGATGGCGAGTTCAGGCTCGGCAAGAAAATGCAAAACCATATGCGAGAGCACGACGTCGAAGCTGCCGTCGGCAAACGGCAGTTTCTCTGCCGGCGCCCGTCTTAATGCGCAATTGCGATAATCGGGGCCGTCCAGGTTCGCGCGCGCAACTGCCAGCATTTCGCGCGAGGTATCGACACCTACGGCGCGATCCACGTTCTGGGCGCAAAGCTGCAGCATCCGGCCCGTACCGGTGCCGATATCGAGCAGGTCGCCGATGCGGCGTTTGGGCAACAATTTCTGTATCGCACGCTCGACTTCGCCTTCCGGTATATGAAGAGAGCGAATGGCATCCCACTCGGCTGCATGCCGCTGGAAATAACTCTCTGCGCTCACCGCTCGATTGCGCTGGATCGCCGCGAGACGTTGACGGTCAAGGGTGCGAATAGGATCGTCGTGATCAAGATATGCAAGCAGCCCACGAGCCAATTGACCGGCGGCATCGCCCGACACCAGGCGAAAGAACACATGCACGCCTTCCGGCGCACGCTCCAGCAACCCGGCATCGCACAGCAGTTTCAAATGGCGTGAAAGGCGGGGCTGACTTTGTCCCAATATTTCCACCATATCGGTAACGCTGAGCTCACTTTCGGCCAGGAGCGCAATCAGCCTCAATCGCGTCGGCTCTGCCAGCCCGCGCAGCGCCTCTAGGAAGGCCTCGTGTCTCATGGTTTACATCCATACATAAGGATATATTTATATGATGATGTTCATAACAGCAAGCTCATTACAGAATAGCTAAACTTTGAACGGTCAATCCTCGCCGATCCCTTAAACTAGATCGCTGGACCAACATTACCTACGAATGCCCAACGCCCATGGCCCTAGAATTCGCCTGGAAGACAAATTTAATCGTTCCAGCCATCCCGAAGTTATCCAGCAAACTCCAAAGAACATTGCAACACCGGCAGGTGCACAACCGACGCGAATATTCTCTTCCCTTCATTCTGCGAAACTTATTGAGACACCCACAAATATCTGGCAACGTTCGCCGAGTTTTATCGCGCGAACGGGGCGTTCAAACGGCGACAGGCCAAATCCCGCGCGCAGTTCATCGGGGAGGATGACTTGAAAACACTTGCGATCACGACTCTGCTTGCGTCCGCTTGCCTGCTTGCAGGACTGGGCGGACCTATCACGGCAGCCCATGCTGCCGACGCCGCCGACAGCGCCATCCAGATCGTCGCCGACGATATAGGGGGCGTGGTCACCTCCGCCAAAGGCCCTGAGGCCGGAGTCTGGGTGATAGCCGAAACTAAGGAACTGCCTACACGCTATATCAAGATCGTGGTCACAGACGATAAGGGCCGCTATGTGCTGCCCGGTCTACCTAAAGCCAAATATCAGCTCTGGGTCCGAGGCTATGGGCTCGTCGATTCCAAGCCGGTCGAAGCGACACCGGGCAACCGGGTCGACCTGACCGCCAGCGTGGCGCCCGACGCCAAAGCGGCGGCCGAATATTATCCGGCCGCCTATTGGTATGCGATGCTTCAGCCGCCCGCCGAGAGCGAATTCCCCGGCACCGGCGCCACCGGCAACGGCATCTCGCCCACGATGGTGACCCAGCAGCATTGGCTGGAGAACATGAAAGAGAACTGCATGTTCTGCCACCAGCTGGGCGACAAGGCGACGCGTGAGCTGGCGCAAACCGGCAATAGCGTTGAGGCCTGGGCTTCGCGCATTCAGATGGTGCGTGCCGACGGTGACCCGGCCATCCATAACAACGGCAAGGACATGTCGCAGCAGATGCAGAATAGCATGGCCCATTTCGGCCGTGACCGTGCGCTGAAGATGTATGCGAACTGGACCGATGCGATCGCTTCTGGCGCGACGCCCAAAATAACGCCGCCGCGGCCGGAGGGTGTGGAGCGCAATGTCGTTCTGACCATCACGGATTGGGGCGGCGGCCGCTTCATTCACGACCAGATTTCGACCGACCACCGCGATCCGAACGTCAACGCCGGCGGACCGATCTACGGTATGGGCATGCTGCACAGCAATCTTGAGATTCTCGACCCGAAGACATTCAAAACCGAGAGCATCCCGATTCCGGGCCTGGACGGCTCGGCCCATGACGACAGCGTGCGTATCCACGCCGACGAAATGGACAGTAAAGGCCGTGTCTGGATGCCCACTGTCTCCACCTCGGGCGACGAGCCGGAATATTGCAAGGACGGCTCGGTACCGTCGTCCAAATACTATCCGCTGAGCGACCATAAGAAGGCGGCGCAGCTCGTGGTCTATGACCCGGCGACGAAGAAGGTCGAGAACATCCCGCTCTGCTCGGGCGGCAACCACACCAACTTTACCTTCGACAAGGAAAGCATCCTGTGGATGAGCGGCGATACGTCGGTCATATCTTGGTTCAACACCAAGGTGTGGGACGAAACCCATGACCCGAAAAAGGCGTCCGGCTGGTGCCCGATGGTGCTCGACACTTCGGGCGACGGCAAGATCGACCCCAACCGCGACAACTGGGTAAAACCCGGCGATGCGTTGAAGAATGTGTCGGGTGAGGAAGGCGTCGGACCGATGGCAGTCGAAAAATCCAAGGAGGCTGCCGCCAAGGCCAATGCCGGCAAGGACACGCAGATCAGCCGCTATCTCTATGGTATGTCGGTCGCGAAGGACGGCAGCGTGTGGGAAGCGGCCTATGTGCCCTACGTGCCGTCGGCCATCGTCCATCTGATCCCCGGCAAGAACCCGCCGGAAACCTGCAAGACCGAATATTATGAACCGCCGCTCAAGGACGGGAAATATTCGGCGGTCGGCGCCCGTGGCGTCGGCATCGATTCCGCCGGCGTCGCCTGGGCGGCCTTCTCCTCGGGCCAAGTCGGCGCCTTCGACAGGCGCAAATGCAAGGTGACCAACGGCCCGACCGCAACCGGCCAGCAGTGCCCCGAGGGCTGGACCTTCTATGACCTGCCGAGCCCTCATATCGGCGGCACATTCGCCACTTCGGACTTCGTCTATTCCGAATGGGACGACATGTTCAACGTGGTCGGTTTGGGCAAGGAGACCCACTTCTTCCCGGCGACCAACTCGGATTCGGTCGTCGCCCTGCCCGAGGGCCAGTCCAAGTTCGTCACATTCCGCGTCCCCTACCCGATGGGCTTCTATACCCGCGGAATGGACTTCCGGATCGACGACCCGGCCGCCGGCTGGAAAGGCAAGGCCATGCACGCAACTTATAGCAGCGGCGTACAATGGCACCAGGAAGGCGGCGAAGGCGAATACAGCAAGGAAGTCGCCTTCCAACTAAGACCCGATCCGCTGGCGCATTGAGGCGCAGTTTTCATAGAGCTAAGGGGCGAGGCGCAAACCTCGCCCCTTTTTTGTACAGCTTTGCTTAGAAGAAATCGGCCAGCTTAAGCGCTATCGCAGCGCCCCGGCATTGGATATCCAGATATTCGACTTCGGATGCAGCGCCGAGTCCCCGCATCACGAAGACGTCGGCGACAATCCGAGGACTGACACATGGGTTTCGCGTTCCGATGAAGCCACGTTACGGCCACCTGACAAAGGCCCTCAGCGACGAGCGGAAACTCTTGCTTATATTGCGGCAGATGGGCGCCGGCAAAGCGGCTTCCCAGCCCTCCCCCGCGGCGCTCCAGCATTTCCATATGGCCGGGGCCGCTCTCGGGGCGGGCGACTACAAAAAGGCCGTTGCATCCTGTGCCGCTGCCCTCGACCAATCGCCGAATTTCGCCCAGGCCCATGCCATCCTGGGTTTGGCGTTTGGTCGGCTGGGCTATCGCCGCGCCGAGATTGCGTGCTGCAAGGTGGCTATCCGACTGATGCCGGGCTTTGTGGAGGCGCACCTCGCTTTGGCAGGCGCACTGGAAGCGACTGCGGAATATGCTGAGGCGGCCGAAGCCATCCAGGTTGCTTTGCAAGTCAAGCCCGACAACCAGCAAGCCTGGATACTCTTCAGCCGGGTTCAGACTGCGCTCGGCCGTCACACCGAGGCATCGGCAGCACTCGCCGAAGCGATGGTGCGCGGCCCCAAGAGCGCGACCTTGCTACTCGCCTACGCCAACGCGCTCCGTGCCGCGAACCAAGCCGAGCGCTCGCTGGACTTCTATGCAGAGGCCTGCGCGCTTGCCCCCGACCTGCCGGAGGGCTGGACCAATACCGGTGTAGCTCTGCAGGAGGTTGGCCGGGTTCAGGAAGCGATCGATTGCTACCGAAACGCGATCGCTCTTCGCCCGGACGATTCCGACATCCATCGCAACCGGGGCACCGCCCTGCAGATCGTCGGACATTTTGGCGAGGCGAAGGCGGCCTACCGTGCGGCGCTGGCACTCAACCCCCAGGACGCCGACGCCTGGGGATATCTGGGCGCGACCCTCATGGAGACCGGTGAGCTGGCTCCGGCAGACGAAGCCTTCACGACCGCGCTCATCCTAGCGCCGGACGACGCCGACACACATTTCAACCGCAGTCTTTTCCTATTGAAGGCCGGACGACTAAGCGAAGGCTGGTCCGAACATGAATGGCGGTGGCGCGGTATCATGCCGCCGCACGGGATAGAGATACCGCAATGGCAGGGCGAGCCGGCCAAAGGCCGCCGCATTCTGCTCCATTGGGAGCAAGGCTTCGGCGATACGCTGCAATTTGTCCGATATGCGCCCATGGTCGCGGAACGTGGCCTGCACGTCACGCTGGAAGTGCAGGTTCCTCTAAAGCGTCTGATGGAGAGTCTGGACGGCGTTGAAACCGTGCTGGCCCCGGGTGATCGGAGGGGCGAGTTCGATCTGCATTGCCCGCTCTTGAGTCTGCCCTTCGCCTTTGGAACCACCTTGGACACGGTCCCGGCTGATATCCCTTACCTGACAGCACCGGATGCACTGCTTGCAGACTGGCGCAGGCGCGTCGGGGACGGCGGCCTCAAAGTCGGGCTGGCCTGGGCCGGGAAGTCGGTCGCGGGCGACGTGCGTGCCGTTTACACCGATAAGCGCCGCTCCATGGCTATCGAAACCCTGGCGCCGCTAGGCGCGATCCCGGGCGTGCGCTGGTTCAGCCTGCAAAAGGACGGATCCTCGGATTCTGCGCCCTTCGCGATGGACGACTTGATGCCGCAGGCAGCCGACTTCGCCGACACCGCAGCATTGGTCGCTAGCCTCGATCTCGTGATAACGGTCGATACGGCGGTTGCGCACTTGGCGGGTGCGCTCGGCAAGCCGGTCTGGATGCTGTCTCGTTTCGACGGGTGCTGGCGCTGGCTGCAAGGACGCGCCGATTCCCCATGGTATCCCGCCATGCGCATTTACCACCAGACTGCGCAGGGCGATTGGGCTTCCGCAGTGGCGCTCCTGGCCGCGGATTTGCAAGCACTGTCCCAATCCGGCTAAGCGTCCTCACCCCTTCTGCAGCGCGTCCATCTGGTCCAGCAGCATATTCATCCGGGCGATGATCGCCTGATAAGGCGCGGAGCTCGCCATATCGAGACCGGCGCGTTTCAGGATGTCATAGGGATAGTCCGAGCCGCCTGACTTCAGCACGTTCAGATAGGTGTCGCGCACCTTGGTGTCGCCGGCGGCGATGGCGTGGCTGAAGTAGGCCGCAGCCGACAGCGACGTCGCATACTGATAGACATAGAAGTCGTTGTAGAAGTGCGGAATATATTCCCACTCCACGCCGTAGAGATCGTCGATCTTCACGACACCCTGCGCGTCGCCGTGATATTTCTTTAAGAGGTCGAGATAGATTTTGGTGAGCGCATCGCCGGTCAGTGCTTCGCCTTTTTCACCCGCCTCATGTGCTTTCAGTTCGAATTCCGCGAACATCGTCTGGCGGTAAAAGGTGGTGCGGATCGTCTCCATCGCCTGGTTCAGGAAGAACATCTTGTCTTCCTTGGTCCGGGCATTGGCGATCTGCTGGTCTTGCAACAGCATCTCATTGGTGGTTGAGGCGATTTCGGCCAGGAAGATCGGGTAATTCGCCGTTTCGAACGGCTGGTTCTTCTCGGCCAGCACGCTGTGCATCGCGTGGCCCCATTCATGGGCGATAGTCGAGACGCTATCGTAATTGCCGGTGAAGTTGGCGAGCACATAGGGGTGAACGTCATAGGCGCCGGGGTTCATATAGGCGCCCGGCTTCTTGCCCGGTTGGGGCAGCGCATGCATCCAGCTTTCGGAAAACCCCTTGGCCAGCATGTCGACATAATCTTTGCCCAAGGGTGCCACCGCCGACAGCGTCATCTTCTTGGCCTCGTCGACCGTGTAGGACTTGTCGCTTTTCACCAGCGGCACATACATGTCGTAATAGTGAAGCTCAGGCAGTCCGAGCAGCTTTTTTCTCAGCTCAAAATAGCGGTAGAGCGTCGGCAAACCCTTATTGGCCTCGTCGACCAGTGCGCGATAGACCGTCTCGGGGATGTTGTGCTTGGCGATCGCAAAGGACACAGAATTGGGATAATGCCGGGTGTGCGCCTCGAAGATCGTGCCCTCTACATTGCCGCCCAATGTGGCGCCGAAGCTGTTCTTGTACTCTGCCCATTTGCCGAAGAAGGCATCGAACACCTTTTTCCGGTCGTCCCGGTTGGGCAGGTCGCGGGTCGCAGTATAGCCCTGACTGTCGAGCTTTACCTGCCGTCCATCGGAGAGAGTAACGGTGGGCCACGGCAGGTCTGCGTTGGCGAGCAGCGTATAAATCCTGCCTGGCGCGCCGCGCACTTCGCCGCTGGCAGCCAGAACCCCTTCCGCCTGGTCGCCCAGCGTGTGGGGCGCAAGCCGAAGCGTGTCCTTCAGCCCGAAGACGAAGGATTTCAGGGCAGGGTCTGCGGCGATGAACTGATTAATTTTCGTGGCACCGATGGCGACGACCTCCGGATCCATATAGGCGGATGCAGTGCTGAAATCATTTTCGAGCAACTCAACCCGCTGCAACCGGTCCTGGTTGGAGGCGTTGCGCGTATCCTCGTCGCGCTTAAGACTGGCATAAGTATCGAGCCGTCCCAGTCGGCGCCTCAGGTCCGAAACGGTGTGAAGCGCCTTAGCCAGGCGGGCGGCGTCATTGCCAAGAGTGCCTTTGAAGCTCGCCAGCCCCGGCAAAGCCTCGGCGATGGATTTGCGCTCCGCGTCCCAAGCGGTATCGCTGGGGTAAAGCTCGCTCAGGTCCCAGACCAGGTGCGGATCGGGGGGCGAAGCCGGCGCATCGGCCCCTAGAACCGCAGGCGCCAATAGGGAAAGAGACAAAAGGACCGCGCCGAATTTGATCATCAGGCTCTCCTGCTAAGGCCGAATGCTGCTGAGTGAACCGGTATGCCCAATGAACCGTTTCGGCGCGGACATTCCCGCGGGGCCTCAGTCGTCCTTGTAAGTGACGTTCGGACCTTCGGTCATGAAACAGCGGTACATCCGGTTGTTCACGCGCCAGCCTTCCGCCGTACGCACCAGGTCGTCGTCATATTCGCCCCACATCGAATAGATCGCGCCGGGATATTTCCTGACGCCCAGATGCACCGCATAATAATGCACCTTGGCTTTGGCCGCATCCCCATTCACCGATATACGGAAGTTAATGACATTGTGATGGGTTTGGCCGCAGTTCGACCCCTCGCCCATATGGATATGCGCCCCGGCAATCAGTGGCCCTGTGCCCGTCATCAACCCGTCGGGCCCAAGTGTGGAGCGGTAATCCTGCACTGCATCGGGCGTGAAGACTTCGGTCAGCCGGTCGAAATCCTTGGCATCGATAATGTCGCAATAGTTGCAATAGACCAGCCGAATGTCCCGCTCGTCGTTCAGTTCCTGCAAGGTCAACATCACGTTCCCCATTTTTGATTGATAGCCAGGACGTTATCTGGCGCTATGCCGCCGGGGCAAGCTGTTCCTTGAAGAAGGATAATACCCTATCCAACGCCGCCCGGGTCGGTTCTCCCTCTTTGTCGATCAGATGGTTGGTGACGACGCTGTGCGCCGGCTTCGGGGCGGCAGGGTTGGCGAATTTCGGATCGATCTCGATGCCTTCGAAACCAGCGCCGAACTCTGCGCGCAGCCGCTCGAAGCGTTCGCCGGGGCAAGCCGGGTCGCCGTAGAAGCGCAGGCCCAGGATATGCGCCCCATGCTTGTCGATTTTCTCGTGAGCTGCCGCCAATTCGGCCGGTGAGGCATGCAAAGCCGATTTTGCCGCCTTGCCGATTGGGAAGGGCAGTGACGGTTGAGACAAAACCGGCGCTAATGTTGGAGAATCAAGCATCATTGCGAGCGCGAAATTGCCGGTCAGACACATGCCGATCGCACCGACGCCGGGCCCTCCGCATTCGGCATGAGCATGACGCGCCAGCGCCCGGAGCCAGTCCACTATGGGGCTTGATTGATTGGTCGCCAGAAGACGGAACTCTCGGCTGATGCAGGCACGCAGCAGCGATTGAGCGATATAGCCCCCACTGACCGGTTTCATCGGTATGCCGAGCAGCAGCGGCATATAGACTGAGAACCCCGCATCCGCGACGCGCTTAGCGAATTTTGCTACTTGGGGCGTTATCCCTGGTATTTCATGCATCACAACGACCGCCGGTCCCAAGCCTCGGCGGAAAACGCGTCGCTCGACGCCGGCATAAGAAAACTGCTCGCTCGTGAAACCGGGAACGTCGGTCATAAAGGCCTCATGAAGGAAGGTTTTGCCACGCTCTAATCACCCTTCATTCCCTGGAATTCGCTATACTGCAACCCGATTCCTGCTTGGAGAAATTAGATGGCCGATTTCGCGTGGTTTACGAAAGCGCATCGCTTTGTTTTTCACCACACTCACGGCTGGATCGGTGGCAATCTCGGGCGGCCGATGGTCTTGATGTACACCATCGGTGCAAAGACCGGTCTCATTAGGCCCGTGCCCCTGCAATATTACCCCGCAGAACCTGAAGGCATAATGGTGCTGGCCTCTAACAACGGGCAGCCCAAGGCGCCGAGTTGGTACTATAACCTGAAGGCCAACCCTGAGATCGATGTACTGGCCGGACGACAAAAGCGGCGCGTCCGTGCCGAGGAACTCACCCCTGAAAAACGCGCGCAGGTTTGGCCCGAAATGCGTAAGCAGAACCCGGCAATCGAAACCTACGCCGCCAAGGCCGGGCGGACACTGCCGATCATGCTGCTGCGGACGATTAAGGTCTGTTGAAACTATTGTGTGGCCAGAAAGGCCGCGAGTTGCCGTTCGGCATCCGGTGTCAGATTTTTTGCATTCTCGTGCATGATTTCATTTGCACGTGAATTGCTCGAAAACGCAGCCAGTTGGCCCTCGATATAGGACCGATGCTGCCCAGCCAGGCGCGGGAAAGCCCCTCCACCCTGTGCGGCGTCACCGTGACAGCCGCCGCAGGCGGGCACGCCGGTTTCCGGAATGCCTTCCTCATAAATCTTCTTTCCCGCAGCCACATCGGTCGGATCACCCGCTTTGCCGGGAACCGGAGTCAGGGCGGAATAATAGGCCGCAACACCTTCGATCGTCGGGTCGCTGAGGCCGCCTGCCATGCCCCACATATAGGTATGGGCATGAGGATCGGCTCGGGTGTGATCACGGAACGCTTTGAGCTGGACGATGAGATAGTCCTTCTGCTGCCCGGCAAGACGCGGGAAGGTGGGAGAAACGCTCCTTCCGTCCATGCCATGGCAGGATGAACACATATGAACAGTGCCCTCGACGGCATCCTGCTGTTTATCCGTGGTCGTACAGGCAGAGATCGCAAGTAAGCCGCCAAATACTGCCGCTACAGATGCCAATCGCTGCATCGAGCCAAAGCGATTCACGTTTCCGTCACCCATGACATTCTCCACCGGTGTAATTATGGTCAGAACGCGAACCAAGCGAATAAATACAGTGTGTTATTGTCCGCCGCGTTGTGGCCGGCCCCATCGTAATTCGTCGTGCCGCCGTCGAATTCTTGATAGGCAACATACTGAAGACCGAATTTCACGTTCATCCACGGCCAGAAGGCCGGTCCGCCATGATTGAACGGGATGTAATCCAATTCTGCGATTATGCCCGCACTGTTCGGGCTGCTGTTTGCTGAACCCGCGTTGTACAGGTTTACGTCGCCTGAACCATCTACCCGGAAATAACCCAGCGTCGCGCCATAGGTTTGGTCGTAATAATAAGTCGCTTTGGCGTGCAGGCTGCGCAGATGATTGTGGCTGTTTGAGGAATTGCCCAAAGCCTGACTGGCGGTCAGCGTCTGGTTCTCGGTTATGAAGCTCCCCTGAAACGAGATGCTGTGCGCATCCGCCAGGAATTGATACTGGGTGTCGATACCCACATCGACTGCGTGGTCCGTACCGAAACCGGTAACGCGGCCAGGATTGAGCGTTGCGGCCAACCCGAAGAATCCGGCTTCCCAGGAACTGCGGCCCCATTTCGGCTCTACCGCAACCCGCCAATAGGGGGCGAGATCCTTGATTGAACTGCTGCCGGTCGGATCGACGCCAAGGGTCGTCTGAGTGCGCGGCGAGATGGTCTTGTAGACACCTGCTTCCGCATAGATCAGACGATCCCAAAAGCCGTAGACATTCGACCCGACGACCTCTGCAGCAAGACCGCCTTCGATCAAAGTGGACGCCCCGGGACTGGGTGCAAGGCCGGAGCTCTGAAACGGGTAGCCCCAGGCCGGAGTCGAATTCCAAACATCGGTGACACTCGGATTGTTATTGAGACTGAGCCCGTAGACCAGTTCGTCTCCGAACGCCGTGGTCGTATTGGCATAGCGAATGTCGGTGTTGTCCCAGCTCAAACGCTTGCCGATGCCGTCATAGGTCGCCTGAACGAATGCGCCGATGTTCGGGGTGATTCGTCCACCGTAGAACAAGCTCACCGCATCCAGGGCGAAATTGTTGTTGGCTCCAAATCCGGGTGCCGCCCCGCCGGTCTGGCCTGCCTGGGTATGTGTGTATGAGGGAATAACCATCATCGCGAGCGGCGGCAGGTCTGTCTGTCCACCGGCAAACGTATAGCCGTTTAGTTTGAAAAGACGGCCGTAAGGAGTCAGTTCTGGAAAGCCGTTATGGCAAGCCGCGCATTGTTGTCCCGTCTGTCGGGCAAAGCTCGGAAGAGCTTTCGCATCATGCACACCCAGAACTGTCCAGGAGAGCAAGATGGCAACGATCAATCGAGACATGATTATCGACAAATGAGGCAGTCTGACGTTGAGCTTCATGTGCTCTCCCTTAAGGCGTTGCCTTAAACAGCGGACTTTTCGTCCGATCAACCACGGCCCCGATCAGGACTGCGTCGCAGCAATTTGCTGCAGTGCGTTAAAAATTGCGTTGATCAAGATCAATCGCATGACCCATAATCATATACTTTTGTATATTAGGGAAATCATGGAACACGCAGAACTGCCGATCTGACTCCCACCGCAGCTAGCCTATACGGCAGCAACCTTCCAAATTCTGCATAGTTCTAATGGGAATTGATCTAAATATCACAGCTTTGAGAGGCCGCAATAAGGGAAGGAGCTGAAGCGGCAACCTTCCCTTATTGGACACGTCTTTTTGCTACTAGTATCCGGGTTCGGACTGTTCGGACCCTTCGGTCAAGACCGCAACAGCTGCTTCCGTAGTGATGATCAGTCCAGCCACCGATGCTGCATCCTGAAGCGCAATCCGCACGACCTTGACCGGATCGATGATCCCGGCAAAGACCAAATCGGTGAACTCGTTCTTTTGAGCGTCATAGCCATAATTGCTGTCATTCGATTCCAGCAGTTTCCCGACCACGATCGAGCCGTCGGTTCCGGCATTCTCCGCGATCTGCCTAACCGGCGCACGCAATGCACGCCGCACGATGTCAATGCCGACCTTCTGGTCTGAATTGGTCGAGGTCAGAGCATCGATTGCGCGAGACGCGTAGAGCAAAGTAACCCCGCCCCCGGCGACGATACCTTCCTCCACCGCTGCTCGTGTTGCATGCATCGCGTCTTCGACGCGGTCCTTGCGTTCCTTGACCTCGATCTCGGTAATCCCGCCGACCCGGACAATCGCAACGCCCCCGGCCAACTTGGCCAGACGTTCCTGCAGTTTTTCCTTGTCGTAATCCGACGTCGATTCTTCGATTTGCGCACGCAGTTGGTTCACCCGCGCCTCGATGTCGTCCTTCGAACCGGCGCCGTCGATGATTGTCGTGTCGTCCTTGGTCAGACGTGCCGTCTTGGCAGTTCCGAGATACTCAAGCGTAACGTTTTCAAGTTTAACGCCCATCTCTTCGCTGATGACCTTACCACCGGTCAGCACCGCTATATCTTCCAGCATCGCCTTGCGACGGTCGCCAAAGCCCGGAGCCTTGACTGCAGCGACCTTCAGACCGCCGCGCAGCTTGTTGACGACCAAAGTCGCCAAGGTTTCGCCCTCAATGTCCTCTGCCACGATCAAAAGGGGCCGGGCCGTTTGAACCACCGCCTCGAGCAGCGGCAAGATTGCCTGCAGGCCGGACAGCTTCTTTTCGAACAGCAGAATGTATGGATTATCCAGTTCTGCGATCATCTTCTCAGTATTGGTAATGAAATAGGGTGAGAGATAACCGCGATCGAACTGCATCCCGTCGACGATTTCGAGTTCGCTCTCAAGCGTCTTGGCTTCCTCGATGGTGATCACGCCCTCGTTACCCACTTTGGCCATCGCCTTGGCCAACATCTGTCCGATTTCGATGTCCCCATTCGCCGAGATAGTCCCGACTTGGGCAATCTCCTCATTGGTGGATACCTTCTTAGCGCGCGACTTCACTTCGGCGATTACGGCGGCCACCGCAATATCGATGCCGCGCTTCAGATCCATCGGGTTCATGCCGGCGGCAACGGCCTTGTTGCCTTCTTTGATCAGCGCCTGGGCAAGCACGATTGCCGTGGTTGTGCCATCCCCTGCCAAGTCATTGGTCTTTGAGGCCACTTCGCGCATGAGTTGGGCGCCCATGTTTTCGAATTTGTCGCCCATCTCGATTTCTTTGGCGACGGTAACACCGTCCTTGGTGATACGCGGTGCGCCGTATGACTTATCGAGAACGACGTTGCGGCCCTTGGGACCCAAAGTCACCTTAACCGCATCGGCCAGCACATTCACGCCGCGTAACATGCGGTGACGTGCATCAGCACCGAATTTTACATCTTTGGCAGCCATGTCATTGATCCTTTGAGAGCGAAAGCGTGAATATCAAAGCGCCACTCCACCACGTATCGGCAGGAACAACTCGATCAATCCAGGCAGGTACAGGACGAATTCGCCAATAATGCGAATTCGGAAATATCTACTTCTTATGCGGGGGAGTCAGAAACGAAGGTGCTGCAGGAGCAGATGCCTTTTTGTCTTTTTTGGGCTTTTTAACTTCCCGACTGCTTTTTTTCTGACTCTTGGCCAAGATATTTTCCGATCAAAAATTATTTATCAAATCAGGAGGCTTTTAGATGGTGAATAGAGGCCATCATTATAAGGCCCGATTTGGCTCGATTTGACCGTGGGAGAAGAAAAATGCGCCTTATTGGATCGGCGCAGACACTCGCCGCTCTCGCTCTATGTCGATGGCCTCAAGCTGGGAGGCACAAGCCAAGCGTTGCTCGGGCTTTGCCAGCCGATTGAGTGCTACAATCCGATCGCGCAACCGATCCAGTTCGTCATCAGACAGCAAGGTAAGACCGGCGCTCATTCAAGTTAGTTCTTCGGTTCGGCCAATAGTTAACTGCCCCGACTATAGGCGCCTATGCCCTGTTAACCTAACGGCTCAAATATTTCATCGCCGCTTCCAGCCCGCCGATGGTCAGTGGGTGCATGCGGTCGGCGATGATGCGGCGGATGATGCCGGTGGATTGAGTATAGGACCAGGACCGTTCCGGCGTCGGGTTTAGCCAAACCACGCGCTCGAATGTCTCGGTGAGACGGGTCAGCCAAGCTTCCCCGGACTCCGCATTCCAATGCTCCACGCTGCCGCCCGGCTGGATGATTTCGTAGGGGCTCATCGAGGCGTCGCCGACGATTACGACGCGATAGTCAGCGCCGTAAGTACGCAGCAACTCGTCGGTTCCAACCCGGTTGGTGTCGCGACGACGGTTGTCTTTCCACACGGATTCGTAAAGGCAGTTGTGAAAATAGAATTGCTCAAGATGCTTGAACTCGGATTTCGCAGCCGAAAACAGTTCCGCGCAAATCCGTACGTAATCGTCCATCGATCCGCCGATATCGAGCAGCAGCAGTACTTTCACCGCATTGTGACGCTCGGCCTGGAGTTTCAGATCGAGCCAGCCGCCGTTATGCGCAGTCGATCGAACAGTCCCGGGCAGATCCAACTCGTCCTGCGCGCCGGTACGGGCAAATTTACGCAGGCGGCGCAGCACGACCTTGATGTTGCGGGTGCCGAGTTCGACGTCGTCGTCCAGGTTTCGGAACTCGCGCTTGTCCCAAACCTTCACCGCGCGACGGTTTCGGCTTTCAGCCTGCCCGATCCGTATTCCCTCGGGGTTGAAGCCGTAAGCGCCAAAGGGTGAGGTTCCTGCTGTGCCGATCCATTTCGATCCACCCTGATGCCGCCCTTGTTGCTCTTCGAGGCGCTTCTTCAGCGTCTCCATAATCTTGTCCCAGCCTCCAAGTGCCTCGATTTGCGCCTTTTCCTCGTCCGATAAAAGTTTCTCGGCCATCTTGCGCAGCCACTCTTCCGGCAGCGCTCGGGCCTCCACTTCCTCTGGCGTCTCGCCTTCTACGGGCAATGCGCCCCGGAAGACTTCGCCGAACACTCGGTCGAAACGATCCAGGTAGCGCTCGTCCTTCACCAAGGCCGCCCGGGCGATATAATAGAAATCATCGACGCTCCACCCAGCCACTCGGGCATCGAGGGCTTCCATCAGCATCAGATATTCCTTGAGGCTGACCGGAACTTTGGCGGTGCGCAGGCCGAAAAACAGGCTTGGAAACATGGTCTAGAGCGATCCTTTCGCCTGCTTATACCATGCGGCGACCTCTTTGAACGCGTCCTGCTGGGTTACGGGCGGCGTCCAGCCGGTGGCCGCGCGGAACGACTGACCGTTAATCGCCAAAGAACCCAGTAGACTGTCGGCGGTCTCCCTTCGGCCGACCATCGCGGCAGCTGCCCTCATCAGGGCCGGCGACAATGAAACAAGTCGCGCGGGTTTTCCCAACGCCAGTCCCAACTCGCGGATCAGCGCAGGGGTGGAAATCGGTGGACCTTCGGTTACGTAGAAAGTCTTCTCCGCCGCACCGGTCGCGGTAAGTGCAATTGCGATTGCGCTCACTAGATTGTCGCGCGCGATCAGGCTGCGCCGATTTCGCACTGCACCGAACGGCAACGGCACACCCAAATCGACAAGCCTCAACAAGGCGCGAAAATTCGCCTTCACGCCCGGCCCGTAGACCAAGGGCGGCCTCAAAACTACCGGCTCCATTCGGTTGGCAGTGTCCCAAAGGGCCTGTTCGCCCTCCAACTTAGATATGCCATAGGGCGTGCGGGGGTTGACCGGGTCGCTTTCCAGCAACGCATGCTCGTCCGTTGTATCCGCCGCCGCCTTAACCGAACTCAGCAGAACGAATCGCCTAACGCCCGCCGCGTCAGCCTGCTGCACCAAACGTCTGGTGCCGTCGACATTGACCTTACGGAACTGTGTAAGCGCGTCCCGCTCCCGAGCTGTGACATGAGCGCGCCCGGCAAGATGAACGACGCTGTCGATCCCGTCCAACGCCTGCACCCAATCGGTTTGCGGCCCGATCTCGCCGACCGCGATCATGTTCTGTGCTGGATCGCCGCCCTCACGCACGGCCAGACGAACCTGGCGGCCCAAGGACCGCAGATGTGCGACCAGCCCGCGGCCGACAAAGCCCGTGGCGCCTGTAACAAGGATCATATGATCCCAGGTATCATTGCGATGGACCAACCTGCAGCATCTCGACCGTATTCCCGTCAGGGTCGTGCGCGGTCACGACGACGGTCTGGTACTGCTTGATTTCGATGGGTGCTTCGACGCCCTTCTCACCCGCATCTGTCATCGCCTTCGCGATTTTTTTGGCATCTGGAACCTTGAGCATAATCCAGCCGCCGCCGGGGGCCAGTTTAATCACCTTGCCGCTGGGATCGTTGACCAATATGATATTCGACCCCTGCCCGGGCGTCGGCCAATCTATCCCCTGCTCGGCCGCATTGTATTTAGCGCCCTGCTTCATCCCGAAATATTTGACGTAGAAATCGGTCGATCGTTGGAAATCGGTCACACCGATCTTGACCGACATAAGGGTAATCGGCGCTGCCGGTGCGTCCGCGGCTCCGGCAGATGCCATCGACCCCATCAGCGCTACCATGGTTGATGCCATCAATCTGATCATTTCATTTCCTCCCCGTTAGCTGTCCATTTACCCCCGCGGACGATTACACCAAATCCGCAACCGGTGGCCGTGCCATCCATCTCAACAACAGTACCACAAGACCGATCGCCGGCAGGAGCATCCACCATCCCCATATTTCGGCGAGCCAGGCAAATATCGCGAGCGCCAACTGCACCAAAACTGCCGTCTTGGCGGTATGCCCGTGACTTCGTCCCGATTGTATCGAGCGTTGATAATAGTGCTCGCGGTGAGCCTGCCAGACGCGCTCACCGCGCCTCGCTCGCTTTAGCAACGTGATCGTCGCGTCAGCCAGATAGTAGAGCGGGATGATAAGTGCGGGTATTTGACCACCGTCCATCGCCAGACGGATCAGCCCATAGCCCAGCAGATAGCCGATCGGCACACTGCCGATATCTCCGAGGAAAATTTTCGCTGGGTGCCAATTCCAAAACAGAAATCCCACCGCCACAGCAATAATCATCGCACCGCGAAATGCCTCGAGTTGACTTGGGCCATGTCGCAGCGACACCAGCATGAGCCCAAACCCCATCGCCGCCGCGCTCCCGCCCGCAAGCCCGTCGATTCCATCCATGAAGTTGAAAAGATTGACAAACCACAGCCAGATTACGGTGGCCACAAGTCGATCCAACGGCAAAGGCAAAATGCCACCGGAAATCGACAGATCATGCGGCAGAAATGCCATTACCGCCCCGACGGCAATAATTTGAGCGATAATACGGGGGCCGGGACCCAACCCCTTACGGTCGTCGATCCATGAAATAGCCATAAGCGTGACGACGCCCCCGATCAGGAGAATCTCAAGCGGATCGTGCAGCCGCCCGGTGCGCCAAGTCGCCCATCCCCAGAACGGGAGCAAGGCGAGCATCACGCCCCAACCGCCGCCTCGCGGGGTCGGTATTGTGTGGCTGCTGCGTTCGTTCGGAAGATCCATGATCGAACGACGGCGCAAAATGCTGTGCGTGATCCCGGTTAGGGCTGCGCTCAGCAGCATAGCCGGCAGAAAAATCAACGCTGTGTGGGACAAGAAATAATTGATCACAGGGTTCGGTTCGGTTTGACCATCAATAATTCGCGGTAGACCGCTACCGTCTCGCGGCCCACAGTGACCGCGTCAAGCCCGTCGGTGACCCTTTTCCTGGCGGCTCGTCCGCAACGAAGGCGAAATTCACCGTCAATGACCATACGCTCCAACGCATTGGCCAAGCGTTCGGGATCGCCTGGCGGCACCAGCAACCCGGTATCGTTCGCAACGACGATCTCTCTGCATCCAGGGACATCGGTTGCAACCAATGGACGTCCGCATGCAGCGGCCTCCATCAGTGTCATCGGTATTCCCTCGCCGCCGAGACTCGCCAATACGGCGACATGCGCACGGCCCCAGACCTGCCGAATGTCGGTAACATGTCCTAACCAATGTATTCCGGGTTCGTCTCCCCAAGCCTTCAGTTCCGCCTCGGTGATCGCAGCGGGATTCTCCGGGTCGGATGCGCCGGCCAATAGCAACTGCGCGCTTGATCCCCGGGACCGCAAGATCCGGAAGGCAGCAACGACATCGGCGACGCCTTTAATCCGGAGCATGCGGGTGGCACAGGCAATAACGACCGGATCGTCTGTAGGTTCAGGCAATATCTCGTAATGGCCGACATCGACGCCTGAGCCTTTGATCAGCACTATCCGATGTTCCGGCACAACGCGCATGTTCCGCAAGGTTGTCGCATCGTCGGGGTTTTCGACCAAAAAACGGACATTCGAGCGCGATGCGATATTTCGCAGCACCGGTATCAATAGCGTACGCAGAATCCTTGCCTTGACCGTTTCGGCAGCGAACAGAAATCCCAGGCCGGTCAAAGCGTTGACGATACGGGTAACACCTGAAATTCGCGCGGCAATCGAGCCGACGAGAATTGGTTTTTGGGAAACGTGATGAACGATCGAGGGACGTTCGCGCCGGTATAAGCGCGCAATCTCCAGAATGGAGGCGACACCAGCGATCGGATTGATGCTTCCTCGTCGCCAGCTGAGTGGATAAAGGGCAAACCCCTCCCCCCTGATCAGTTCGGCGTGAGCGTTCACGCGCGTTGCAACCGACACCTGAAATCCGGCCGCGCGCGCCGCCCGAGCCTGAGGCAATCGGTGCGCCCAGAAGTACCAATCCTCGGTAACCAGGAACATCAGCTTTGGAGTCCGCCCCGAAGGCGCCGACAGCGCTTGTTCCGACGTCGGGCTAGCCAATGCCATGATACGCTTTGTACCACTTCACGAAGCGTGGAATTCCTTCGTCGATGCCGATCTTAGGCTCAAATCCGAGATCCCGGCGGCTGTCTTCTATATCGGCGGCGGTTGCCTTCACATCCCCCGGTTGCATCGGCTTGAAGTGCAGCATCGCCTTACAACCGAGAGCCTGTTCGATAACCTTGATAAAGCGCAGCACCGGTTCGGGCTTATTATTGCCCAAGTTATAGAGACGATGCCGGTGTGTCGGATCAGCCGGCTGGTCCAGGGCGGCGAGAATTCCCTGTACGGCGTCGTCAATATAGGTGAAATCCCGTTCGAGTTTTCCCTCGTTGAAAACCGGAATTGCCTCACCGGCTAGGATCGCAGCGGTAAAGCTGTAATAGGCCATATCGGGCCTGCCCCAGGGTCCATAAAGTGTGAAGAAACGAAGTCCGGTTGAGGGCAGGCAGTACATTGCGGCATAGCTTTCGGCCAGTAACTCTCCTCCGCGTTTGGTCGCTGCATAAAGCGAGACCGGATGATCCACTCGGTCGGCGACGGAAAAGGGAAATTTGTCATTGCCGCCATAGACCGACGATGAACTGGCATAGACCAGAGGCGGTATCGGATTGAGACCGCGCACGGTCTCAAAGATTGCCACCTGACCTAGAACATTCGCGTGGATATAGGCGTATGGATTTATGAGAGAGTAGCGCACACCCGCCTGGGCGGCGAGGTGGATGACGCCGGTTACTTGGCCGGACGAAGCAAAAATTGCCGACAGCCGATCCGGGTCGGCGATATCGGCACGATGGAAGGTGAATCCTTTCGCTTCGGCCAAGCGGGCCAGGCGCGCCTCTTTCAGCCTTACGTCATAATAATCATTCACATTGTCGATCCCGACGACGTGCTCGCCGCGCGCCAAAAGCGCACTGGCAACATGGAAGCCGACAAATCCGGCAGCGCCGGTTACAACGACTGTCATTAAAGGCACCCCCGGACGCACGAGCCGTCCGGGTCTATTAGGTGCTGAGACCGGCCCCGGCAAGGTCGCGCATGGCCGACCCTAAAAACAGCCGACCAGCGACTAGAACTTATAGGTCAACCCGACTGTCAAAATGTCGAGCGAAACACTCGATTGTGCTTTGATATTACTGGTCGTTTCGATGGCCGGTATCGTTGTGAAGAACGAGCGAGTGATGTTGATGTTGCTGTCCGTCACAAAGATATGGGCATAGCTGCCGTCGATCCCGATGTGATCGCTAAAGGCATAGTGGAAACCGGTCGACAGCCAAATGCGATCCCCGTCCGGTACACGCGTGTCGCGGAACGCGTCCACAGTAGGTGTCTGGTCATATTTGGTGCCCGCCCGTATCTTCCACTGATCATTCAACTGATATTCGGCTCCGAGCGCGAATGAATAGGTGTCTCGGTAATTCTCAGGAGTAATCAAATCGCCGATTGCCGCAGAAGTCGTGTGAATGTCGATTTGCTTGAAGTTGCTCCACGTATAGAAATCAAACTCGCCCAAAATTGTTAACTGCGGCGTTATACGCTGCGAGATGCCGGCCTGAATGATGTCCGGCTCGTTCAGCGCGGCAGTACCGGTGACCTGCGTGTCGGCAGAGGCCAGAATTCCGGTCAGATTGGCGATCGTTAGCGATCCACGAATATTATGCGTAATTCCATAGCGATAGCTCAGTCCGATCTTGGTATCGGGCGTCGGCATGATGAGTAAACCGCCGTTGAATCCAGTCGACCAGGTGTGCCCGGTCAAGGTCAGGCGCCCGTCAGTAGCAATCGAGGGGCCTCCCAGCGCGAATGCGTCAGGTACGGCTGAACGGAGCTTAACGTAAGCATATTGCTCGTCCAGGCCGAGACCGATCGATAACCAATCGTTCAATTTCACGGCAATTGTCGGCGCGATATCGATGGTTGCGATATAGCTGTCGATCGAATCGTACCGAGCGAAACTATTTTGGTCGAACTTGGACGCAAAACCGAAGGGCGCGCTGAGCCCCAACCCTAGCCAGACAGGCGCATCGGGAAGCTGCGCGCTGACATAAAAATCGGGAATCGGGGTAGAGGAGCCAGGGTTGCCGCCGTTGCCGCCGCCGGGAGTCGAACTCGGCGAAACCGGCGAGTGGTCGACGGTTCCCAGGTCGGTTAATCCGGCGCTCGGAACGATCAAATCGATTCCGCTGTCCAGCTGGATGCCGGGCAGTTGAGTCATGCCCGCCGGGTTGAAATAGATAGTACTGGCATCATCGGCCGCGGCGACATTTCCGGCCTGTGCCCGGCCGACACCTGCGGCAGATTGCTCCTGAATATAAAATCCGGCTGCCGACGCTAAACCTGATGCTGTCCACGCTGACAATGCTATGACCGCGCCAAAACTGCGATTTGATCGCGAATTCATTTACCGTTCTCCTTCATTCAAGACTTCGGCAAGCCTCAAACCTGCTCTTAGTCCTGTAAAAACTCGCAAATCTTATTGCGGTGCACAAAAAAACAGGTAAATCCTGCTTTCCTACTTAGCTAAGCTTCTTAACTCTAAATTCGCATTCAGCAAAATTGATTTTGCTGCTGTTTACTAAAGTACAACCTGTATTGGGAGAGTGGCACTAATATCGCCCAATAACATTTCGACGCAGGTTCCGCAGCGTACGAACTCACATGCTATAATGCTTTCGCTGCACCCAAACCAGATTTAGATTAATTCTAAAGAGTGTTGCTTTAGCCAAGACGGCCGCAGTAAGATGACTGCGATACAACCACCGGCAGACGGTACAACCGTCTGCCTTGACGGAGGATACCATGACCGCCCTGAAAGATTCGAAGACCCTCGAAAACCTGAAGGAAGCCTTTGCGGGCGAAAGCCAGGCAAACCGGCGCTATCTTTACTTCGCACAGAAGGCCGACGTCGAAGGCTATAATGATGTCGCCGCCGTCTTCCGCTCAACCGCCGAGGGCGAGACCGGACACGCCCACGGCCATCTCGAATTCCTCGAAGAAGTCGGCGATCCGGCAACAGGTAAACCGATTGGCTCGACCGACAAGAATTTGGTCGCATCGGTAGCGGGCGAAACTCACGAATACACCGACATGTATCCGGGCATGGCTCGTACGGCTCGCGAAGAAGGCTTTGACGAAATCGCCGATTGGTTCGAGACGCTTGCCAAAGCTGAACGCTCTCACGCTGGTCGTTTCCAGAAGGCGCTCGACAACCTCAACGCCTAAACATTCAAGGTTATTTCATAGTCAAGCTAATGACCGGCGGCCTTCGGGTCGCCGGTTTCTTCTTCTTAATTTGAGGGGCTCGATATGGCTGAGCCGAATAGCGGCGCACCTTTTCGTCACACGATCGACTGGCAAAACCCTGATTTCTACAACCTCGAAAAGATCGAGACCGAAATGGAGCGGGTTTTCGACATCTGCCACGGCTGCCGCCGCTGCTTCAATCTGTGCGAGTCATTCCCGACCTTGTTTGACATGATCGACGCCAGCGAGTCAGGCGAACTCGATGGCGTTCCAAAAGAAAAATACAAAGATGTCGTAGACGATTGCACGCTCTGCGACATGTGCTTCATGACAAAATGCCCCTACGTTCCGCCGCACGAGTTCAATCTCGATTTCCCACATTTAATGCTGCGTTACCGTGCTGCTGAATTTGCGAAAGATGTACCCTCCTTTGCCGATAGGGAGTTGGTCGAAACTGATCGGAACGGCAAGTTGGGAGCAGTGCTAAGCCCGCTGATGAATTGGGCATCGGACCGTCACAATGGGTTGACCAGGCCGATAATGGAAGCAGTGGCGGGCATTGATCGGAATGCGGATCTGCCGAAATTTGAGAGCCCTACTTTCGTGGCATCGGCTGCGAAGGATGCACCTGTTCGAGACGCCACTGCGCCCGCCGCGGGGCGCAAAGCCCTGCTCTATGCAACCTGTTTCGTCAATTACAACAACACATCGATCGGTCGTGCCGCCCAAGCCGTTCTCGCCAAGAACGGCGTCGAGACCAAAGTGGTGCACCCCGAATGCTGTGGCATGCCGCAACTCGAACTGGGCGATCTCAAGGATGTCGCCGCCCGCGCAGCACGCGTAGCTGCCTATATGCGGCCGCAGATCGAAGAAGGATACCGCGTCGTCGCTCTCATACCCTCCTGCGCTCTGATGTTGAAATTCGAATGGCCGTTGATTTTGCCCGATAATGAGGACGTGGCGTTCCTGGCAAAGAATACATCGGATCTCAGCGAATATGTCGTCGATATTGCAAAAAAAGAAGGCTTGGCTTCCGGCCTGAAACCACTGGAAGGTGGCGTAACACTCCACCTGGCTTGTCATGCGAGAGCTCAAAATATGGGACAAAAGGGCACGGAAATGCTGCGCCTGATCCCGGAACCCGATGTCGCTGTGGTGGAGCGATGTTCCGGCCACGGCGGCTCCTGGGGAGTCAAGAAGGGCAATTTCGAAAAGGCCTTGAAGGTCGGCAAACCCGCAGCGCGGCAAGCCGCAAAGAATGCAAAGGCTTACGTCGCATCAGAATGCCCGTTGGCGGCGATGCATATCCTACAGGGCGTCGAAACGATCGAAGGCGCGGCCAAGCCAACTAAAGCACACCCGATCGAACTGCTCGCCAAAGCCTATGGCCTGACGGATACTTCCCTTTGATGAAGCCCCATCGGATCACCCGCGAAGACATCATGCCGATGGCGGATTATGCCGCTATCAGACAGGAGCAGCGGCGGCGCATTTCGCAGGCGAAGCGATCGCGTCGTGTGGAAGTCGGTCCCTACTCGACCTTTTATTTCGAAAACTACGATACGATGTGGCATCAAATTCATGAGATGCTGTTCGTCGAAAAGGGTGGAGACGCTCAGATTCAAGATGAGCTGGATGCCTACAACCCTTTAATCCCAAATGGCAATGAGCTTGTAGCGACAGTCATGTTTGAAATCCCCGAGGCGGCTAGGCGGACAGCCGTGCTCCATATGGTCGGGGGAATCGAACATCACATGCTTATGTCTATCGGCGACGATACTATCCGTGGCGAGCCCGATGCCGACCGAGAAAACACAAGTTCGGAAGGCAAAGCTTCATCCGTCCAATTCGTTCGCTTTACGCTAACACCAAGCCAGAAGTCAGCTTTCAAGGCGCGCGAAGCAGTTGTGAGGATAGGCTTCGATCATCCGCGCTATGGTCATTTGGCCGTAGTTCCGCCCGCTGTTCGGGAAGCACTGGCGCTGGACCTAGTCTGATTTAAGTAGGTCGCGTTTGTGCAGCAACCAAGCCTGCGCCAAATTGTCCTTGCACGTACTAAACGATTCGCGTATCAGAAGAAAAAACGGGCCGCACAAAGGCGGCCCGAGTTTAGGGAGGAAACGCCGCGTAAAAGCAGGCGTCGGATATGGCGGGGAAGATGCCATATCGATTCTCAATATATTGCAGCTGCGAAGAAACGTCAAGCGGGCGAACCGCTTTTTCGTGTGCGATGCGGTAACATTTTCTTTTAATTAATGAATTTTATCTTGCACCGCACAACCCGTCTTTCTCAATTCGTACCGCCACCCTATCACAATCCCTATCCCGAAATAGCGATGTGCGCTCTGCCGCTCACCCGAGAGACCGATTGTGGCCGATAACGACCGCCCAATAGAACCTTGGTTTTTCGAAATTGAGGCGCCCTGCCCTCTAAATGATGAAGATCAGGCCCGAATCGACGTTCTGAATGCGGCCGGTCGCGCTATCGTAACGCGCATGGTCGAACATATAGCGATAGACGAAGATGTTCCCGCTGAAGCGATGACGCCGGGATTCGCCGATCGCGCGATCGACCGCGCACGTGATGCTATACATACAGCGCGAAACGCCGGTCCGAAAACGCGACCAAAAACCGACCTAGAAGAGCTAGCATTCCGCTATATGGATGCCATGCGGCTGTGGCTGCGAATTTATCGCGCGGCGCGGAACACAATAAACTAGCTGGACATTAAGCCCAGCCGCGAGACGATATGTCGAAGGGGGGAACGATGGGCGTGACTACATTTCATATTTATCGCCTGACGGCAGCTGCGGCCCTTATTTTGTTAGCAAGCGGATTCGACCGTGCGACCGGCGATCCAACTCCAACAATCGTTTCTGAAATGCGCATCGTTCAAGCCGAAAGCGAGCCGCAAAACTGGCTCACAACAGGCCGCACCTACGATGAGAGCCGCGACAGTTCTCTCGACCAAATCAACGATGGTAATATCCCTAAACTGGGTCTGGCCTGGTACTACGACCTGGACACCGATCGCGGACAAGAATCGACACCGCTCGCAGTCGACGGCGTACTTTATACGACGAGCGCCTGGTCCAAGGTCCAGGCCTTCGACCCAACGACTGGCAAGTTGCTCTGGCAGTTCGATCCTCTAGTCCCACGCCGGACTGGTGTCAAAAGCTGCTGCGACAGCGTCAATCGCGGTGCAGCCTATTGGAACGGAAAAATCTACGTCGGGACAATCGACGGACGTTTGATCGCAGTCGACGCGAAATCCGGGCGCGAGGTTTGGTCCACAGTCACCGTCGATCAATCCAAGTCATATACGATCGGGGGGGCGCCGCGAATCGTCAAAGGTCGAGTGATCATTGGCAACGCCGGCGCAGACTATGCCGTTCGCGGATATGTCTCAGCCTATGACGCAGAAACCGGAAAACTCGACTGGCGCTTTTACACCGTCCCGGGCGAGCCCGGAAAAAAAGACGGCGCGGCGTCGGATCCAATATTGGAAAAACTGGCCGCTAATACCTGGTCCGGCCAGTGGTGGAACGAGACCGGCGGCGGCGGCGGCGGAACTGTATGGGATTCGATATCTTACGATCCGGACCTGGACCTGCTCTATATCGGCACGGCAAATGCGGATTATTGGAACAAGGCCTACCGTTCTCCCGGCGACAAGGACAATTTGTTCACCGCCTCGATCGTGGCTTTGAAACCCGAAACCGGCGAATATGTTTGGCATTTCCAGGAAACGCCTGGTGACAGTTGGGATTACGACGCAACGCAGAACATGATTCTTGCCGACCTGACCGTCGGCGGAAAAGCACGTAAAGTGCTCATGCAGGCATCGAAGAACGGCTTTTTCTACGTACTCGACCGTGCCACCGGTAAGCCGGTTTCGATCAAGCCGTTTGTCCCGATAAATTGGGCGACAGGAACAGATCCGGATACAGGCCGGCCGCTAATCGCTCCCGACGCTCACTACGACAAGACCGGCAAGCTGTGGGCCGCCCAACCGGGCTCAATCGGCGGTCATAACTGGCAGCCGATGGCGTTTAGCAAGGCAACGGGGCTGGTCTATATTCCGGCGCAAGAAGTCGGCGGTGCTTATGTCACCGAGAAAGACTTCAAACCACGGAGCGTCGGTGTCAATTTGGGTGTCGATTTCGTTCAGGCAGGTCTCCCGGACGACGCCCAACAGGTCAAGGCGATCAAAGCGCAGATGAAAGGCTATCTACTTGCCTGGAACCCTATTGCTCAAAAGGAGGTTTGGCGCGCACCTCATCCTGATTATTATAACGGGGGTGTACTCGTCACCCGGGGCAATATCGTCGTGGAAGGCGATAATGACGGTTTCCTTAACATCTACGATGCGAAGACTGGACGTCATCTTTGGTCGTTCGATGGCGGCAGCGCCATTCTCGCCGCCCCGATCGCCTATGAAGTTGGCGGGCGCGAATATATCAGTGTGCTTGCCGGCTACGGGGGGTCGTCAGGACTCTATGCCGGAGAAGCAAATTGGGGGCCGAACGGGCCAAGGCACAACAAGAGCCGAGTTTTGACATTCGCGCTCGGCGGTACAGCCGCTCTCCCTGCGCGCGCACCATCCGATGTCGCAAAGCAATTGGAGCCACCTGCTCAATTCGCCGATGCGGCGACAATAGCGGAGGGTGCACAGCACTTTGCCCATAGCTGTCTGTATTGTCATGGTGGTTCTGCAAAGGGTACGGGAATCATACCGGATCTGAGGCACAGTCCCCTCCTCGGCAGTAAAGAAGCCTGGAGCAGCATTGTCAGGGAGGGCGTCCTGTCCGACAAGGGCATGGTGAGCTTTCGCGATGCCTACAGCGCAGAGGAAATCGAATCCATCCGAGCCTATGTGGTCGAGCGGGCACTGATCGAAAAGCGCTTGGCGACTGCTGATAGAGCCCCAAATTGACAGAGCCGCACAGATCGCCGGAAGTCAGTCGCTATACACAGCTGCTTGAGGCGGTCGGCGCTGCTGTAATAACCGTCGATGCCGATCATCGGATCGTGGAATTCAACAGCGAGGCTGAGCGCGTTTTCGGATATTTAAAGAGCGAAATTTCCGGCCAATCGATTAATGTTCTTCTGCCCGAAGGCAGCCGCTCCGATCACGATGGATATATCAAAACTTTCGCTGCCGAGGCTGTGCAGAGACGCCTCATGCGGGAACGCGCAGACGTCCAGGGGCGCAACAAGGACGGTCGGTTTTTCGACGCGGAGGTCTCGATTGCAAAAATCGAAATAGCCGGACAACCACTATATATGGCGATCGTTCGTGACGTGAGCGTTCGCAAAAAGCTTGAGCGGGATTTGCGCGAAAGCGATAGGCATTTGCGACAGGCCCAGCATTTGGCCGGCTTAGGCAGTTGGGAGCAGGACATGGTGACAGACAAGGTCACTTGGTCGGCACAAATTTATCAGATGTTCGATGTTGATCCGGATACACAGCAGCCGAGCAGTGAGCTTTTCTTCTCCAAACTTCACCCTGACGACCGGGTGCATCTGCGGGAACGCTTCAACAAGGCCCTAGCCAATCGGTCGACGATCATGTCCACCGATGTTCGGGTCATCCGGAGCGACGGAACCAAGCGCATATTGCACGAGCTGGCGGAATTGATTTGGAGCAGTGACGGACAGCTTCTGCGCCAGATCGGAACTTTGCAGGACGTAACCGAGCAGAGGGAAACAGCCGCCAGATTGCTCCAAAGCGAGCGACTTTTGAACCGTGCCCAGGAACTCGCCCATTTGGGCAGCTGGGATCACAATGAGGCAACCGGCGAGATCAACTGGTCGGAAAATTTCTTCAAGGTTCTGGGCCTTGATTCGCGCCTCGACACCCCTTCGAATGAGCTTTTCTTGTCGGTCGTTCCTCTGGAAGACCAAACGACCATTCGCGAAACCTATAAGAGAGCGATTTCGGACCGGATTCTTAGCGCCACATACGACACGCGAATTATTCGCCCCGATGGCGTGGAGCGCGTGCTTCGCAATACCGTTGAATATTTTTGGTCCGAAAACGGCGACCTACAGCGCGTCAGCGGCACGAGTCAGGACATTACCGAGCAATTGGTGGCGGAGACCAAGCAAAAGGCAGCTCTCGCAGCAGCGCAAAGCGCCGACAAGGTAAAATCGGAGTTCTTGGCAAATATGAGCCATGAACTGCGTACGCCGCTAAATGCGATCATCGGCTTTGCGGAGATACTCACGACAGCAAAACTCTCGCCCTCCTTGAGCGAACGGGATCGCGAATACGCCCAGGACATTCGCGACAGCGGCTTGCATCTATTGGATATCATAAACGACGTACTCGATTTCTCTCGCCTCGAAGCCGGAAGCGCCGACATACGAGACGAGACGATCGACACGCGGGCCCTAGCAGCCTGGGTCGTCAAAATCTTGGGTGACAAGGCTCACGCAAAAAACCTTCGTCTCACCACGGATATCCAACCGCAGGCCACACAATTCCGCGGCGACCTCAGATTGATACGCCAAGCGTTGCTGAACATCGTCGGCAACGCGATCAAATTCACCGTCTCGGGTGAGATATCATTGTCGGTCAGAAGATCCGACGACGGCGGTCTCGTTTTGGCCGTAAGCGATACAGGCATCGGCATGCGACCGGAGGACATTCCGGCAGCGCTTACGCCCTTTACGCAACTGGAGAACTCGCTGCAGCGCCAATACGAAGGCGTCGGCCTGGGCTTCCCTCTCGCCAAGCGGTTCGTCGAACTCCACGGCGGAGTTCTCGACGTAGCGAGTGAACTTCAAAAAGGCACGACTGTTACAATCGGTGTACCCGCATGGCGGTGCTCCGATCAGGAATCTGAACGTCGGCTCCATTCACCGATGATTACGATTGGACCAACCTAGACCAGATGTTCGCCTGAGATAGGGGCGACCCGTCTCACAATATGCAGGTTAACGAGGGTTGCGCTGGATGGTCCGGCGCCGAGCCTCATGCATAGGAGACGGGTCATGGAGCAGATTATCATTTATGTCGGTCTTGATGTGCACAAAGATACGATATCCGTCGCGTTGGCGGAGGGTGGTAAGCGGGGAGAAATGCGCGAGCATGGGAAGATCGCGAACACGCCGACTGCCATGAAGACGCTGGCCGCGAAGCTGGCCGGTGGCGGTCGTGAACTTCGGTTTTGCTACGAGGCTGGACCGTGCGGCTACGGTATCCAGCGACAACTTACGGCACTGGGGCACGACTGCGCCGTGGTGGCTCCGTCACTGATTCCGCGCAAACCGGGCGACCGGATCAAGACCGATCGGCGCGATGCGATCAAGCTCGCCAAGCTGCACCGTGCTGGTGAGCTGACCGCGGTGTGGGTTCCAGATCAGACCCATGAGGCGGTCCGCGATCTCGTGCGTGCGCGCTTGGCGGCAGTCCGTACGTTGCGTCAGGCTCGCCAGCAACTGTCCGGTTTCCTGCTGCGCCATGGTCATCATTACAATCGACCCACCTGGACGCTGATGCACCGGCGCTGGTTGGCAGGTCTCAAGTTCGAGCAAGCGGTGCATTATATCGTGCTGGAAGATTGTATCGCGACCGTTGAGGCGGCGGCGGCAAGGCGCGACCGTCTGGAAGCCCATATCGAGGCGGTGCTGCCGGACTGGTCGCTCGCCCCGGTGGTCCGGGCGCTGCAACCCCTGCGCGGCGTGGCTCTGGTTGCGGCGGCGACGCTGATTGCTGAACTCGGCGATATCACCCGCTTTGCCAACCCACGCCAGCTCATGGCGTACCTCGGCCTGGTGCCATCCGAGAACTCGAGCGGCCGCACGCGGCGCCAGGGTGGCATTACCAAGGCTGGGAACGGTGCGGCCCGGCGGATGCTGATCGAAGCTGCCTGGAGCTATCGGTTCCCGGCGCGGATGAGCCGAGAGCTTCTGTTGCGACAGGAGAAGCTGGCCAAGCCAATCCGCGACACGGCGTGGAAGGCTCAGGAGCGGCTGTGCCGGCGTTACCGCCAGCTCGCCCGGGCAGGAAAGCTGCCGACGGTGACAACCGCCGCGATCGCGCGCGAGCTGTCAGGCTTTGTCTGGGCGATCGCCAAACAGGTGAAGGCGACCGGCGCTTGATGCGCTGAGCTTGGCATCGGGCTTTATAAGGAGGTCACCAACCGCAACAACTCATCCAAAACTGGGCAAGGCTGGAGGCACGGTCACGGCCAGGAGAACCCTCGTTCCCACTACCAGCCGGATCTCATCCGATGCTGGCTTCTAGACAGAGGAAGCTCCGCGACGCATTACCGGTCCGGCGGTAACCAACCCGCGTATCAGAGCATGATCAACCGTCGTTTCTTGATCGTGCCTCCTGCCCTGTCCAGTGGCGGCCACGCAGAATAGCTTGTCGAACAAGCAAGGAATTACCGTGCCTGCTACTTGAAACGGCGAACATGAGAGTGGATTGATGCCGACATAAGAGTCCTATGCGGGATTCCCAGACGTTTTGTGCCGTGCGAGTCTGCGGGATGCGTACAGGCGTCATCGTCCATCTGAATCCGACTGATCGCAAGCGCCTGCTGGCGATCGTCGACAGCCGCAACAGCCAGCAAAAGCACGTGTGGCGCGCGCGGATCGTGCTGGGGACCGCCGACGGGCTGGGGACAGTGGCGATCATGCGCACGGCCGGCGTCAGCAAGACGGCGGTCTGGCGCTGGCAGGCACGGTTCATGGAGGAGGGCGTCGAAGGTCTGCTGCGCGACAAGACCCGGCCGCCCGGCACGCCTCGCCTACCGGAGGATGTGGCCGACCGGGTCGTGGCCCTGACGCTCGGCGATCCGCCCGGCGAGACGACGCACTGGACCGGTCGGCTAATGGCCAAGGTGGCGGGCCTGGGCCTGTTCTCGGTGCAGCGGATCTGGCGGGCCCACGGCCTGGCACCGCACCGCATCCGCACTTTCAAGCTGTCCAACGATCCGAAGTTCGCCGCCAAGGTCCGCGACATCGTCGGTCTCTATGTCGATCCGCCCGCCCATGCCGTGGTGCTCAGCGTCGACGAGAAGTCGCAGATCCAGGCCCTGGACCGTACCCAGCCGGGCTTGCCTATGAAGAAGGGTCGGGCCGGAACCATGACCCACGATTACAAGCGCAACGGCGTGACCACCCTGTTCGCCGCCTTGGACGTGCTGGAGGGAGGGCAAGGTCATCGGCCGCTGCATGCAGCGCCACCGGCATCAGGAGTTCATCCGCTTCCTGAACGCCGTCGAGCGCGAGGTCCCGGCCAGCAAGACGGTCCACGCCATCGTCGACAACTACGCCACTCACAAACATCCCAAGGTGATCGCGTGGCTGGGGCGTCATCCGCGTTGGACCTTCCACTTCACGCCAACTTCGGCCAGCTGGCTCAACGCCGTCGAGGGTTTCTTCGCCATCCTCACCAAGCGGCGCCTGAAGCGCGGCGTCTTCAAGGGCGTCGTCGATCTCCAGGCCGCCATCAATCGCTTCGTCCTCGATCACAACCAGCAGCCAAAGCCCTTCACCTGGACCGCCGATCCCGACAAAATCATCGCCGCCGCTACCCGTGGGCACCAAGTGTCGGATTCAATCCACTAGCGTTTCCACGACTTGGATCAGGGGCACCTCTTTGCGCTCCCCCTCTTACTGGTTCCGGCCCCCATCAGAGCCTACTGATAAATTTCCAATAGGATACCGGCGCTATCCGCTCGATAATTGACGCGAATTTCGCATCCGACCCAACAACGATGCGTGGAAGACGGCGCTCTATTCCATTCACGATAATTTCGCCGGCTTGCTCGGGCGGCATTTTCAACAGCCTCTGAAACCGCCTTTGCATTTGCGCCAACTCGCTTGGCGATAATTCTTTTGCCATGCGCGCACTCTTGGCTATCGAGGTCGCGACGCCGCCGGGGTGAACGGTCGTTACGCCCACTTCGTCGCCTTCAAGTTCGTGCCTAAGCGCTTCGGAAAAACCCCGAACGGCAAACTTGCTTGCCGAGTAAGCCGACTGTCCTGGAGGCGCAATTAAGCCGAACAGACTTGATATATTTACCAACTGCGCTTCACCGGCAGATTTCAATAATGGGAGGAACGCCCGTGTCATCCGTACGACGCCCCAGAAATTGATATCGAACAGCCACTCGAAATCGGCTTCGCTCACCTCTTCGAAATTGCCGCCCAAGGCTACGCCGGCATTGTTTATCAACATGTTTGCGCCGCCATGAGTTGCGAGCACTACATCGGGAAACGCGGCGACAGCCTTGGCATCGGAGACATCGAGGCGATGACAACTGACGCGTAACGCGCCGTGATTCATAAGACTAGCGGTCTCTGCCAGACCCGCTTCGTTTATGTCAGCCAAAGCCAAATGGCATCCGCGCCGCCCAAGCGAGTGAGCAATCGCCCGGCCGATGCCGCTCCCGGCACCAGTAACGACCGCAGTTTTACCGGCGAGATTCAATTTCTACCCTTTCCCGGTCCTGATCTTCGGTCGCAAGAACCCGCCGCGAATTCCAAGGCTCCATCCTCGATCGGTCCGATTCGGTGAGAGATTAGGTCCAAAAGATAGTTTTGACGCACTCGCCAAGGCCCCTTCGAACCCTGATGAGGCAGAACAGCTTGTGCCCGCCGGACATAGCCTGATGTGAAATTCAGGAGGGGCTTTTTCGTGACCGATGAATCCCGCAGCCGAGGCGTACAACTCGCATAGCCGCACCGTTCCATATGGGTCAGCAAGCGGCAAACCGCTCGAGCGGTCAGATCGCATTTCAGCGTCCAGGATGCATTGATATATCCGAATGCGAGAGCGAGGTTCGGTACGTCGCTCAGCATCATGCCCTTATAGACCGTCTTCTCTGCCAGTTCGGCGCGAACGCCGTCGACGAGAATATCCATCCCACCAGCCAATTTCATATTCAGACCGGTTGCGACGACTACGATATCCGCCAGGATTTCTCTGCCCGATATCAGCCGAATTCCCGTTCCCGTGAAGGTTTCAATCGTATCGGTGACCATCGAAACCTGTCCTGCCCGTATCGCCGAGAACAGGTCTCCATCTGGCGCCAGACATACGCGTTGATCCCATGGATCGTACGAGGGCGAGAAGTGCGTTTCGACATCGTAATCCGGGCCCAGCGCCTTACGGACTCCTGAGACGATCGCGTGCTTAGCCTGCTTCGGCAATCGGCGTGCAAGACTGTAGGTGAGCGAACCGACGATCACGTCCATCCAGCGCAAAAATCCCTTCGCCAGCCACTCTGGCGCATTGCGTCGAAACCACCCCATACCGCTATCGCTGGCCGGACGAGATACGACATAACTCGGTGACCGCTGAAGCATGGTCACGTGGGCAGCCGTTTTTGCCATTGCCGGAACCAAGGTAACTGCGGTCGCTCCGCTTCCGATAACGACAACGCGGCGCCCGTCATAATCGAGATCTTGTGGCCAAAATTGCGGATGGACCAACCGCCCCGAAAAGCTCTTAACCCCTGGAAAATCGGGCATATAACCCCGTGCATATTCGTAATAGCCGCTGCATAAATAGAGGAACACGCAGCTTATCTGGCTGATGCCCGAACTCTCCCCAGACCTAATGTCCAAGGTCCACAATGCTTCCGCCGACGACCAGGAGGCGCGAACGACCCGGCTGCCGAAGCGAATTTCCCGGTCGATCCCGTAATATTCCGCCGTCTCCTGAATATAGCTGCGTATCGAAGCGCCATCGGCAATGACCTTCTCGTCTTGCCAGGGCCGGAACGGAAAGCCCAGCGTGTGCATAGCGGAGTCCGAGCGAATACCGGGAAAGCGAAATAGATCCCAGGTCCCGCCGATTGCATCGCGTGCCTCCAGAATGCAGAAGCGCTTACCTGAACGGCGGGTCTTAAGGCGATAAGCGGCATCGACACCGGATAAGCCGGCGCCGACAATGACGACGTCAAAATGCTCGAGGTCCTGCTTGCTCGACATATAGCGTTCGGTTTCGATGTTCGTGTCCAATGCGGTTAGCTCGGGTTTAGGCGACGCAAGTCATAGCTGCCGCCGCGCGCGATCGCGCGCTGATACGCGGGGCGCGCCTGCATCAAGCCAAGGTAACGGGTTAGCGCAGGGTAGCCTCCCAGCATTTCGTTAAGCGACGCACCTTCGAGAAGAAAAGTAAGCTGGAAATCGGCGCCGGTCAGCTCGTCCCCAACCACAAAGTCCCGTCCGGTCATTTCCGTTTCCAGGAAACCGAAATGCTTATCGACCTCGCCATGGACACGGCCATGAAGCGGCACCCCTGCTTCTCCCAGCATACCGACATAGATGTTGAGGATATAAGGCAGCATCACCGATCCCTCGATCAGGTGCATCCACTGCAGATAACGGACCCAATCCTCTGTACCGACCGCCGGGCGAAGCTTGCCGTTGCCGTACACCTCAAGAATATATTCGATGATCGCCCCGGATTCGGCGATCGTGCGCTCTCCGTCGGTAATCACCGGCGCTTTACCCAGACCGTGCAGCGCCTGGTATTGCGGCGGCGAAAACATGCCGTTTGCGCGCGGATAGAGCTTGAGCGTGTAATCGATGCCCAATTCCTCAACCAACCACACAACCCGCTGCGACCGGGAATCGGCCAGATGATGAACCGTGATCATAAGCGCTCTTCCCCAACCCATTAGAACCGACGATTTACATATACTATTTTTCGGGGTGGCGACCCCACCCCGCGAGTTCTAGTATTCGCAAAACGTTTGACCCGGTGCATCGCGCCGTTTGGAGCATGGGAGGAGCTTATGGACGACATTCCCTATCTTTTGCGCGGAATCACCCAGCTCGGCACAGCCAGCAGTACGCTGATAAGCTCGTCCAAATATCTCGACAATCCACGCCTGCGGGACTGGGTTGCGGCAGAACTCCTGCGGCGCAATGGGCCGGACCTTCCGACGCCCTCCGGTGCGTACCGCCTTGGCGAGATTATGCGGGACATTCAGAACCCGGCAGAGGTCAACGCGCTTATCGCCGAGGAACGCCGGAAATGGCCGGCCTTGGACCGCTGGTTCGCAGAGCGCCGCGTATCGACCTACACCCGAGAGGATCTGAAGCAATATCCGCCGGGCTCGATCGCCGCGATTATGTACAAGCAACTCGCCGACAATGACTATCAGGTCAATATCGTGCCGCCTTACGAGCCCAAGGACGATAATGATTTCTGGCGGCTGCGTTCGGGTCAGACCCACGACTGGGAGCATATCCTTGGCGGCGGTGGGTTCGATTCAATAGGGGAACTGGTGCCCGGCTTCATGCGGCTCAGCTCCTATTACAAATATTTCTCACCCGAACTCGCCAATGAACTGGCGGTGCGGCAATTCTTCCTATCCTTCCGTTTCATCTCGCGCACGGCGCTCCATTATCCCCACACCTGGGCCGCGACCTGGGACGCGATCGACCGCGGCCGGCAGGTTGGCGAAAATTCCGAGCCGTTCTTCCTTATCAACTACGAAGACTCATTCCATCTGAGCCCCGAGGAGGCCCGTGAGAAACTCGGTATCCGCAATGTGCGTGAGGTCGACACCAAGATCATCTCGAAGGTTTGGGACGCCAAGATCTCGCCCGCCGAGGCGGGCCTATGACCGACAAAATAGTCCGTATCGGCGGCGCGACCGCCTTTCGCGCTGACAGCGCGATGGCGGTGCCGCAGCTTCTGGCGAGCGGCAACGTCGATTACCTGGTCTTCGACAATCTGGCCGAGGGGTCCATCGGCGCTTTCGGCCAGATGGCGGCGAAGGACCCGGCCGGCGGTTTCGCCGCCGAATTCGCCGAGATCTATCTGACCCCGTTCCTCGGCGAAATGCTCGCCAAGAAGGTCAAGGTCATCACCAACGCTGGCGCGCTCAACCCACGCGGCTGCGCCGAGGCGATTGCCAAGGCCGCGGCCGACATCGGCCTCCATCCCCGCGTCGCCTTCGTCGAGGGTGACGATTTGCGCTCCCGCGCCGACGAATTCCGCGCTGCCGGGCACCGCGACATGTTTTCCGGCGCGCCTTTCCCCGACAGGCCGGTCACCAGCATCAACGCCTATATCGGCGCCTTCCCCATCGCCGCCGCGCTGGCCAAGGGTGCCGACATAGTCGTCACCGGTCGCGTGGTCGACAGCGCGCTAACGCTGGGGCCGCTGATCCATGAGTTCGGCTGGAAACATGACGACCTGGACCTGCTGGCAGCGGGCACGGTCGCGGGGCATCTGCTGGAATGCGGCACGCAGGTGACCGGCGGCACCTTCACCGATTGGCGCGACGTGCCGGACTGGGCCAACATCGGCTATCCGATCGGCGAATGCCGCGCCGACGGAACCTTCGTGATGACCAAGCCGCCCGGCACCGGTGGGCTTGTCTCGGTCGGCACGGTGGCCGAGCAGATGCTCTATGAGGTCAGCGACCCCGCCGCTTATTTCGTGCCCGACGTCACCTGCGATTTCACCGGCGTCACACTCGAACAGATCGCGCCCGACCGCGTACTGGTATCGGGCGCGCACGGCCTGCCGCCGACCTCCACCGCCAAGGTCTGCCTGACCTATGAGGACGGGTGGCGCTGCATCGCGCTCCAGCCCATCATGGGCATCGAGGCCCCGGCCAAGGCCGCACACCAGGCGGCCGCACTGTTCGAACGCACCCGCGACATGCTGCGTGCCCGCAATCTCAGCGACTGGAAACGCACCTATGTCGAGCTGCTGGGCACCGAGGCCACCTATGGCAGCCGCGCCCGCCGCGGCGACGCGCGCGAGGTGATCGCCAGAATGATCGTCGACCACGACGAACGCGCCGGAGCCGAACTGTTCGCCCGCGAGCAGATCTCATCCATCACTACAATGTCGGTCGGCACCTCCATTGGGCTGGGCACCTCGGCCGCGCCGCTGCTGAACCTGTTTTCCTTCCTGCTGCCCAAGGACCAGGTGCAGGCGACCATGACCATCGACGGCGTGAGCGAACCGGTCGCCGTACCCACCTTCGGCGGCTACGAAGCCCGGCAATCCGCGCCGGAAACCCCGCCGCCGCCCGAAATGAACGGCGCATCCGTCGATGTTCCCCTCATCCGCCTGGCCTATGGCCGTAGCGGCGACAAGGGCGACTTGTTCAACGTCGGCATCATCGCGCGGCGACCCGGATACCTACCCTATATCCGGGCGGCGCTGACGCCCGACGCGGTCGCCGACTGGTACGCCCATGTGTTTTCGTCGGACGAAAAGCCCCGCGTCGACTGCTTCGAAGTTCCCGGTGTCAACGCGCTGAATTTCGTCCTGCACGGCGCGCTGGACGGCGGCATCACCTCATCCCCCCGCCTGGATAAAGTCGCCAAGGCGATGGCCCAGCAACTGTTGGAATTCCCGATCCCGATCCCGCGCGGGTAGTACCACCGCCCCTTTCACAGGTGACATATCCTGATGTCGATCATCCACCAGCTAACGCGGCGCAGAGCCCTGCAGACCGGTGCCGCAGCCCTCATGAGCGGGATGCCTTCCTCTTGGGCCAAAGCAGATACCGACACCCCCGAATCCCTCGCGCGGGACGCCTATATCTGGGGCTATCCCCTTGTCCTGTTCGGCCGGTATCTGGACACCTACAGGGCCCAGGGAAATCCGCTGAACCAGTTCCTGGTGCAGACCGTGCTGTCGACGCCCACTACGCCGGGCGGCGGGCCGAATGTCGATACGATTTATGGCTATACCTGGCTCGACCTGCGGGCCGGGCCGCAGATCTTGTACGTGCCCGACGTCAAGGATCGCTATTATTCAATCCAGCTCATCGACATGTATTCCGACACATTCGCCTATGTCGGGCGGCGCGCGACGGGCACCAAAGCGGGCGCCTATGCGATCGTCGGGCCGCATTGGAAAGGGTCGCTGCCCAAGGGCGTGACGCCAATCCACGCGCCGACCAACGATGTCATCACCTTCGCGCGCACCTTCGTCATGGACGAGGCCGACATGCCGGCCGTGCGCGATATCCAGGGCCAATATGCCTTCGGGGATTTAAGCGATTTCCCGCACGCCGTCCGTTTTCCCATCGTGAAACAGGAAGTGCCGCTCCCGATGATACTGGACCTGTCGGGCAGCGGCGCGGGCTTTTATGACGAACTCTGCGCGCGGCTGGCCGCCGCCCCGCCCCGGCCCGAGGAACGCGCCGCCTTGAAGCGCTTCGCGAAAATCGGCATCGCCCCCGGCAACCGCCCCTCAACCGCCCCAGCCTTGAAGGCCGTGTTCGAGGCTGCGATACCCGTGGCGGACAAGCTCATCAAAACGGCGCAATACGGCATTCTTGTCAACGGCTGGTTCGTCAATTTCAGCATGGTCAGCTTCCCGAAGGACCCGCTGCAGCGCGCCTCGTCGGTCAAATACGGACCGGGCGGGCATGTGCCCGAGGAAGCGCTGTATTTCAACTTGGAAAAGGGGCCGGACGGTCAGCCCTTGAACGGCGCGCACAAATACGCACTGCGCTTTCCCAAGGGCGGCATGCCGCCGGTCGACGCCTTCTGGTCTCTGACTGTCTATGGCCCGACTATGCATCTGACCGAAAACCCCATCGACCGCTATGCGGTCAGAGGCCAAACGCCCGGCCTTGCATTCGCTCCGGATGGGTCACTGGAAATTCAAATTCAGCACGCGATGCCCGCCCAGGGCAAAGCCAATTGGCTGCCTGTCCCCGAAGGTGTTTTCCGCCTTGTAATGCGGACTTATCAGCCAAAGAAGGAAGTGCTGACACAAGCCTATAAGCTTCCATCGCTCGCTCTCGTCTCCTAACGACCCGTTCGAACTAGCTGGAGTAGAATCGATCGTTGCCGCTATGCGGTCGAAGTTGTAGCGTTCAAACCAAATCTCGGTAGTCAAAAGACGCCGGTTTCAGGGAGGAAGCTAATGCTTGACCTAGTGATCAAAGATGGCCTCGTCATCGACGGTACCGGTATAGAACGCCGAGAAGCAGACGTCGGGGTACGCGACGGTCGCATCGTTGCCATCGGCAATGTGACTGAATCGGCGCGCGAGACGATCGCCGCCGACGGACGGGTCGTGTCCCCGGGCTTTATCGATGTGCATACGCACTACGACGCACAGGTCTTCTGGGACCACAGCCTAAGTCCCTCCTCCTATCATGGTGTCACCACCGTGGTCGCCGGCAATTGCGGCTTCAGCATCGCCCCCTTAAGCGGCAAGAAAGTCGACAGCGAATATCTGCTCCATATGCTGGCCCGCGTCGAAGGAATGCCGGTCGAAAGCCTCGAACAGGGCGTGCCCTGGGACTGGACCTCGTTCGGGGATTATCTAAGCCGGCTCGACGGAAAGCTGGGATTGAACGCGGCCTTTATGGTTGGGCACTCGGCACTGCGCCGCACGGTAATGGGTGCACGCGCGACTGGTGAGAAGGCGACGGAGGCGGACATAGCGGCAATGCAGCAGTTGCTCCGCGCCTCGCTGCGCGAAGGCGGGCTGGGCTTTTCGAGCACGATCTCGCCGACGCACAATGATGCCGAGGGACGGCCCGTTCCCTCGCGCTACGCGACTGACGAAGAGTTGATTGCACTCGCCACAGTCGTGGGAGAGTTTCCCGGGACGACTCTCGAATTTCTGCCGGCGGTGACGCAATTCGGCGCCGAGCAGATGGAACGGATGACCCGCCTGTCGGTCGCTGCCCAAAGACCTCTGAACTGGAACCTGATTGTTCCCAACGCGGCCAACCCCGACCTGCTCAAGTTGCAACTGGGCGCCGGGGACCACGCGGCAAAGCATGGCGGGCGCGTCGTAGGACTGGCGATCGCCGGCCCCATTACCACGCGATTGAATTTGACAACTGTTTTCGTTCTGGACGCCCTGCCCGGCTGGGACGGAATTGCGCGGCTATCGCTCGACGAACGTATGAAGGCGCTGCGCGACCCGGCAGTGCGGGAACGGCTGGACCGCATGGCCAACTCCGAGGCGGCCGGCGTATTCCGCGGGCTGGCGCGGTGGGAGACCTATACGATCGTCGAAGTGTTCGAGCCGTCAAACAAGCCGCTTGAGGGACTGACCGTCGCCAAGATTGCGGAAATTCAGGGCAAAAAGCCATTCGACGCGCTACTCGACCTGTGCCTCTCGGAAAACCTGAAAACCTCGTTTGCGCCCCCCGCGTTCGGAGGCGATGATGCGACCTATCGGCTACGCGCAGAGACTTGGCAGGATTGGCGCACCGTCATCGGCGGTTCCGACGCCGGCGCCCATCTCGACATGATCGACACCTTCGCCTTTTCCTCACAAGTGCTCGGTCCGGCTGTGCGCGAGCGGCAACTCCTGTCTCTCGAAAAAGCGGTTCATCTCTTGACCCAGGCCCCTGCCGAACTGATCGGCTTCACCGACCGGGGAACCATCAAAGTCGGAAACTGGGCTGACATTGTGGTGTTCGACCCGGATCGCATCGGCTGCGGACCGCTCCATACGAAGTTCGATCTTCCCGGCGGTGCTGGGCGTCTCTATGCGGACGCCGTGGGCGTCGGTCATGTGATTGTGAACGGCAAGGAGGTCGTGCGTGACAACCGTCTGACCGGCGTCGAATCCGGTCGCGTTCTGCGATCGGGGCGCGACACCTACACGGTTTCGCTGACGGGAAATCAGACCAGGCACTGATATGGTCCAGCACAGTACGGTGGCGGAACGGGAAGCGATTTTATCGCCCGAACTGCCGATCATCGATCCGCATCATCACCTGATGAATCACTATGGCATGCGCTATGAGATCGACGATCTTAAGTCCGACATGGCGGACGGACATAATATTCTGGCCACGGTCTACGTCGAATGCCGCAGGGGATACCGCCAAAGCGGTCCCCCCGCTCTGGCGCCGGTGGGCGAGACCGAACTGATCGATTCCATCGTGTCCGCCCTGCCCCCTGGCCGAACCCGCTTCTGCGCGGGCATCGTCGCCCATGCCGACCTGACCTTGGGCGACGCGGTGGACGAGGTCCTGGACGCACATTTGGCGGCGTCTCCAGAGCGTTTCCGCGGCATCCGCCATCTTGCCGCCTGGGATGCGGACGAAACGGTCCACATGACCATGATCAACGCCTACCCGGCGATCCTGGACGAACCGTCGTTCCGGCGCGGCGCGATGCGGTTGGCAGCCCGGGGTCTCAGCTTCGACACCTGGATCTACCATCCGCAATTGCCCGATCTCGCGCGCTTCGCCAATGCGCTGCCAAATCTGAATATCGTTCTCGATCATATCGGAATGCCGGTGGGCGTAGGCCCTTATACCGGACGGCGCAGCGAAGTATTTGAAAACTGGCGGCACGGGATTCGCGCCTTGGCCAAGCACGACAATGTCGTTGTGAAACTGGGCGGCTTTGTCATGCCGATCACCGGATTTGGCTGGCATGAGCGTGCAATCGCGGTGGGCTCGGAAGAACTGTCAAAGGCGACGCGCGACTATTACATGACCGTCATCGACGCATTCGGACCGAAGCGCTGCATGTTCGAGAGCAATTTTCCAATGGACCGTGAAGCCTGCGCCTATAACGTTCTGTGGAATTCGTTCAAGCGCATTGCAGCCGACTTCACGGATTCCGAAAAGGACGACCTGTTCCGGCGTACTGCGGCACGGCTTTATCGGTTGGAAACCTAGGAGAGCGATATGGCGCGCGTTCGAATTCAAACAGAGGCGAATTTCGGCTGGTTGCTTTCACGCGAAACCCTGCCGGAGGGAATGACAGGCAATTACAGCGAGGGGGAGCTGAATGCCAGCTACCGTATCAGAGAACCGGGCACGAGCAGCGAACCCCAGCTGGTAGAGTTGCGATACGAACCACGCGCCGAGGTCCAGATCCACGCGCATGACGAGGATGAGATCATCTATATCCTGGGCGGCGAAATGCACCTGGGCAGTCGCGTGTTGGGCCCCGGCACGTCGCTCGCCATCGCCGGGAAAACATTCTACGGCTTCAAAGCCGGTCCCACCGGCCTTCAATTTCTGAACTTTCGTCCGCGTCAGGATCTGACCTTCTACACAACCAAGGAATCGCTGGCACAGCACGACTCCCACGCTGCCGAGTAAGGACCGCGGCCTCCAGGCCGAATCTCCACCGCGTGCCTTCACTATCAATGGAGGGCAACCGAGCCCGTGCCGGCACCGGGTCTTCGTAACAAGAACACTGTCCCCATCGACAGGAACAAGCCGATGCCAAACAGCCACAAGGCATCGGCATAGGCCATCACCAGACCTTGTTGCGATATTTGCAGGCGAAGCGCAGCCATCGATTGAGCCTGGCTATGCGCCAAATCGGCGCCTAGGCCGCCCAGCTTGCCGTCGAGGATTTGGAGTTGCTGCTGCAGCAATCGGGAATTCCCTGTAATCCCCTCGGAAATCATCTGGAAATGGAACACCGAGCGCCAGTCGATAATGGCGGCGGTGGCGGCTAGCCCAACCGATCCACCGAGATTGCGTATCATATTGAACAGTCCGGACGCGTCCGCTGCGCTCTCAGGCACAACCGTAGCCATCGCCACCTGTGTCAGAGGTATGAACACCAAAGATAGGCCAATTCCCCGAACAACTTGCGGCCAGAACAGCTCGTCGGCAGTTGTAAGCGAGGTCAGATCAATGTTCATAAAGCAGCCGACACCCAGCAAGAACAACCCGCCGGCGATCGTCGTGCGCGATCCGAATCTGTTCTGGATCGCCGGGATCAATGGTGTGGAGAGCATCGACGCGCCGTTCAGGGACAACATCGCCAAGCCAACTTGCTGAGAGGTGTAATGGGCAATCGTGCCGAGAAAAGTCGGTGCGAAAAACACTCCGAAATAAAGGATTGCACCGAAAATAAAGCTGATCAGCAGGCTGGCGCTGAAGCTGCTGTCGGCAAACAGCGAAAGACGAATTACCGGATTGCGGTGCCTGCGTTCCACAAAAATCAGGATGCCGAAAGCGACAGCGCTAAGCAGGCTGAGGCGCGTTATCAGTATCGACTCAAACCAGGCCTCGCGCTGCCCCTCCTCCAACACGATGGTCAGGCAGGCCAGCGAGATCGTCAGCATTACCAACCCGATCCAGTCGGCATTGCGCAACTCGGCCAGCCGTGCCGGCACGCTGTCGAGCGTGGCGATCAACATGACGATCAGGGCCAACCCAATCGGCACATTCAAGATAAACAGATAGGGCCAGCCGAGATGATCGGTAATCCAACCACCGATCACTGGCCCCAAGGACGGCGTGATCATCGCCCCTGTCGTAAATAAGGCAAATCCTGTCAACTGCTTAGAGCGCGGGAGCACCGTCATAATAATCGTCTGCGCAGATGGGATCAGCGCCGCCCCGGTTAGACCTTGCCCTACACGAAACGCAATCATTTCGGTCAGATTCGTGGATAGCGCGCAAAGGAGCGAAAAACCGACAAAGAGCGTAACTGCGCTGATCAACAGTCGCTGCAATCCCAAAAGCCGGGTCAGCCATGCGCTCATGGGAATAACCACGATCTCGGCCGCCAGATAGCCGGTCATGATCCATGTGCCCTCAGATATGGTCGCGCCGATTTCGCCCTGAATTTGGGGCAATGACGATGTCGTTATTGAAGTATCGAGCGTGACCATAGCAGCACCGATCGTACCGGCGATAACCGCGACCCATGCGCGTAGCGTCGCCTTCGGCTCGTCGACTGCTTCGATCCCATCGCTCTCCATCGTTACGCCGTCAGCGGGTGTCGACGGTCGCAGTGACCGACAAGCCCGGCAATAGTGCGGCGCGAATCATGGGGCCTGCTTCGATACTGATTCGCACAGGCACACGCTGAACGATCTTCGTAAAGTTGCCAGTAGCATTCTCGGGCGGCAACAAGGCGAATTGTGCGCCGGTTCCCGGAGACAGGCTCTCGACATGCCCCGAGACTGCCAAATCAGGCATCGCGTCCAAACGGATCTCTACCGGTTGTCCTATCCGCAGGCGGCCGATTTGAGTCTCTTTGTAATTGGCTTCCAGATAAATATCCTGCAGAGGGATCACCGACATGAGGCGTGTGCCGGCTGCCACGAATTGACCGATACTGACCGTCTTGTCGCCCACGCGCCCTTTGATTCGGCTCCGCAATTCCGTCGCGTTAAGGTCGAGTTGGGCAGCTAGAAGGCCGGCCTTGGCCGCTTCGCGCGCGCTTTCGCCTTCCCCGATTTGGGCTTTCAGCACATCGATCGCACGGCTGGCACTCGTGACGGCTGCACGGGCGTCGGTCAGTTCCGCATTCGCCTGCTCGGACAAGGTTCGCGATTGGTCCACCTGCTGACGCGATACCGCGCCGCTCTCAGCCAGCTGTCCAAACCGGGCAGCCTCGCGTTCGGCGTAGGCTGCCCGAGCAGCGGCGACAGTGGCAGACGCCTCGGATTGCTCAAAGAGCGACGTTTCGTGTGCAACCTGCGCCTGCAATTGCTTGATTGTAGCATCGGCTGAGCCGACCTGAGCCTGAGCGCGGGCGAATTGGGCGCGATAGGTTCCGTCGTCGATTCGCACCAGCAGCTGGCCCGCTTCGACGTCCTGATTCGCATTTACCAGCACTTCCGAGACATAGCCGGATACACGAGGGGCGACGACCATAGCGTCGGCTTTCAAATAAGCGTCGTTGGTCGTCTCCATAAAGCGAGATACCAGCAGCCAATGCGTGCCGAATCCGGCGACTGCGACCAAGACAAGCACCGACAGCGCCACCAAAAATACTCGCCTTTGCGCAGGCCCGCGCCATGTCCGGCTCGTATCCTTCGTCACACCCGAAACTGCATCTTTTGATGGATCGATCGCGGTCATCTCTAAGCTCGCTTATTGCGATCGGAGAAAAAGAACGATACGGTTCCGATCCGATATGCGCAAGACCTTGCGTTCCCCGTCAGAGCGCCCGATGAAACCCCGCGCAAACGCCCCTATCCACCCGCGCAAAAGCGGACGTCCATCCCGCAAAGACGCGGAGCTTTTAAGCGCGCATATCGTAACCTGCGCAGCGCGACTTTTTATGCGTGACGGCTATGCCGGCGTCGCCGTGGAAAACGTCGCAGTGACCGCTGGAGTGGGTAAAAATACGATATACCGGCGCTATGCTTCCAAGTCTGATCTATTCCAGGCGGTTGTGGATCATCAGATACGAAAGCTTCTGCCGCCGCCCAATGAGTTGGCAGAAAATAGCGACCTTGCGACCGGATTGAGGCGGGTCGCAGTCAGTTTGGTCGAAGCCGCCCTAAACCCCGAAACGACAGCCCTTCAGCGGCTGATAATCGCCGAGGCGGAACGCTTCCCGGAAATTTCTGCGATATGCCTCGAACGCGCCTATCAGCCGGCGATCGCGATTGCCCGCACAGTTCTCGAACGCACGGCGCCCCCTGGTACGGCTCCCACCCTGATGGATTTCGCCGCGGAACAGTTCGTTGCCGGTGTCGCCTATGGGCCCCATCTGCATGCCCTGCTCGGCCATAGGGCGCTGGGGTCCGGAGAAGACTTATCCCGCTATGTCGAGCGCGTATTGTCCCTGTTTCTGGCAGGCTGGCAGGCTGTTAGTGGGTCTGCCTGATCCAGAAAGCCGCCGCCAGCCCAGCCAGTGCCAGCACCACGAGCCCTGAAACGGGAACGATGCTCGCCCGCGTTCCTGCGAATGAGGCGGTGTAAACGGCCTTGAGGATATTGTTCGATGCTGCCGCTATCAAAATGGCGACGGTCGCCACGAACACCGGCAGCACCGGCGCCCCACCCTGAGCCATGCTAAGGACAAAAGGATCGATATCGGCGAAGCCGACGATGGCCGCCAGGAGTTCGATGCCGCCCAAACCGTAACTGGTCTTGACCCATGTCGATGCAAGCGAAATGGCTATAAACAAGGCCGCAAATATGAAGGCTGCGCTCAACTCCAGCGGATTGGTCGGCGGTGTGGCCGCGGCTGCCGGATGCGAGGCACCGCGCTCATGCCAATACCAAATTCCTGCCATCAACAAACCCAGCGCCGAGAGTATGAGAAGCGCCGGAGCGAGAACCCTCGCCAGGGACCAATTGAATATGGCGACAATGACCAACAGCCGAAGATACATAATGGCGGATGCCAAAATAATGCCGCTTTGGAGCTGGCCCAGAGTATCCGGTTCGGCATTGGCGCGACGCGCCAGAACAACCGTCGTGGCGGTCGAGGAATAGAGACCGCCGAGAAATGCGCTCCACAATACCGCTCCTGGCGGCGCAACATAGCGCTGAAGCAAATAGCTAGTGTAGGAAACCGTACAGACGGCGAGTACCGCAAGCCAAACCTGGTGAGGTGTTAAATCGGTGAAGCGCGTGATGGGAGAATTGGGAAGAAGCGGCAGCATCAACCCGGCCAGGATCATGAATTTGCCGGCGGTAACAATCTCACCGAGCTCGACCCGCCGGGCGAACTCGTGAAGCTTAGCCCGCGCTGTCAAAAGCAGTACTGCGGTGACCGTCACCCCCACCGCGATCCAGGGCGGCTCCGATAGCGCCGCCGGCCCGATCAGAAACGCCAACAAATTACAGGTCGGCACCATCAGTCCGACATTTGGCAGGCCCTCAGCATCGGTTTCGCCCGAATGGCGCCAGTAGAAGAGTCCGAGCCACAGACCCAGCACCAGCAGACCCGCCGTGAGCGGCAAAAGATGAACACTGTCCAGTCGATATAGCAAAGCTCCTGAAAGACCGAGCAATGGAAAGGTTCGAATTCCGCCGGGCCGCGCCTGCCCGTCGCGGCCATAAAACTCCTCGAATGCAAGACCGAAGAAAAACCCGAGGCCAAGTACCAGGAGCAGATTGGTAATGGGTGAAGCTGCAAGCATCGACAAATTACCAGCCGTGGAAAAAAGACAATTGAAAACCTAAAAATTTAGATTTCTTCAGGAGCAAATTTCGTCTTCTTCAGTTCCAGCGGCAGCGATCTAACAAGATAGCTCCGATCGATATCTTACTATATCGCAAAGGTAATCGGCTCAGTGAATTTTATCCTTTGGCAACAATCTCAGACATTTCCTTGGGTGTGCTCGGGCGGACAGCCGTTTTTGTGAATAGCGTGCATTCCGATCAAGGGATAAAATTACATTGACGTTGCGACTACGGCACTGACGTGCGACATATCGGAAATAAGGACGCTTAATGCCATCTGGATAACGCTCCTGCTTAGCTCTTCGCTCAGCCGATCGCCGGAGTTCAGTGAATGGACCTGTTCATAGCTCGACTGAATATCCAGCACTTCCGTAAGCTGCTGGAAGCGGAAACCGACACCGCTAAGCGGAACCGTCTTCTTCAGCTTTTGGCCGAAGAGGAAAAGATATTGAACGAGTTGGAAAGCGGAAAGCCCGGCCCAAAGGCTAAGGGGACGGCCTAGACGTCGCTCTGGGTTCAGGCGCACGGCCCCATTCCCGCCAATGCGTGGGATAAACCTCAATCGTCTCGCCTGTCATGGCATTCACCCAGCCGTGCAGAAACCGACGCGCCGGAAAGAAGAGCGCGTGCGGCTTGTCCCTGAACACGACCGCCAATTCTAGATCGCGATCAAACGGGGCTGTGGGTATAGGCTTCCATTGCATATCCCTTTGTCCCGAAACTTTGGACAATATGCTTTGACATAGATCATTGGACCCAAGTTTAACTTATCGGCTCACACGACCGGCAATCCTGCTGCCTTCCAGGCACCCAATCCGCCTGTCATATGTGCATGGTGAGCAACTCCCAGTTCCTGGCATCGCGCGACTGCCATCGCCGAACGTTTACCCGAACCGCAATGAAAGACGACTTTGCACGCGCTGGGCGGCGGTAAAGCGGTGGGATCGAAGGTCGAAAGCGGAAACAACAGCGCTCCGGCGATGCGGCCGGCCATGAACTCTTCAGGTTCCCTGACATCGATCAGAACAATCGACCGCGCAGCTAGCATGTCCCGCACTTCGGCAGGCGATATATCCTGCAGTTGGTTTTTGGCGTCCATTTTATTCACCTTTCATTTTCCGATCAGCGCCCGCTCGCGATCAGGTGCAGTAGACCTTGTAGAGCGTTTCAAGCACTTCACGCGCCGGCACACTGGAAATCGAGTACCAGATCGTCTGCCCTTCCCGCCGCGTAGAGACGATTCCATCCTTGCGCAGCAGGGCCAGATGTTGGGAGACCGTCGAATCTCTGATTCCGAGAAATTCCCCCAACTGACCAACCGATCGCTCGTCCTCCACAAGTTGGCAAACGATCAGCAAACGGTGACGGTTGGCCAGAGACTTAAGAAGTTCGCTGGCACGCCCGGCGGATTCTACCATTGCTTCCTTACGTATATTCATAGTTGCGAATATACGTTGGCCTTCGACTGATTCAAGACCCTCTCGCCCATTCGATAATTCTTACGGCAGACCAGCAAAATGTTCGTTGCGGCAGGCGGCTTTTCGCGTAGGATTCACGCATGTGGTTTGTAATTGGGGATTATGTGGCGGGGGCGGTGGTCGGCGCGGGAACGGCGCTGGCGGTCCATGCCATCGTCCAGCCGGGCATGGATATGGTGATCGCGATGCTGCTTGGCATGGCGATCGGCATGGTCCTGCATTTTGTGCTGGGTTTTATCCTGGCGCCGTTCCTGGGCATGTTTCAAACGATGATGCCGGCATCGCTGATCGGTATGTACGGCGGAATGGCCTTCGGCATGCGGGATTCGATGGGCGCAGGGTCTGTCGAATGGAGCAGCTGCACGCTCGTCGGCATCATCTTCGGCATCGTCGTGGTTTTTGCCCTGCATGTTTACGACCGGGCGCTGCGCGCCGTCGTCGTCGAAGGGGCGGATTGACCGATGGACCTCGTCACCCAGGCCAAGTGGGATTCTCTCGCCGGATCGTTCGATTTTCTATCCCAGGCCGACGACCGCCGTTTCGCCGCAGCCAAGCGGAGCCTTTTCGCCAAGATAAAGGGCAAAACACTGCTGGTTGCGGTAGGCACCGGTAACGATTTCAAGTTTTTTCCGCCCGGCCACCACATTGTCGGAATTGATATCAGCCCGAAAATGCTGGAGCGCGCACGGCTTAAAGTCGGGGAATATCAGGGACAGATCGAGCTTGACGCTATGGACGTGACAGCTCTCGATTTTCCTGACGCTAGCTTCGATACCGTCGCAACCGTTTGCACCTTCTGCTCGGTACCCAAACCGGTCGCCGGCCTGAGCGAGCTTCGCCGAGTTCTTAAACCCGGCGGCCGCATCCTGATGTTCGAACATGTGCGCAGCCGAATCGGTCCTCTCGGCATATTGCAGGACCTGATGACACCCCTCACCCGCCGCAACGGACCCGACCTCAACCGCGATACAGTCGCGAATGTTCACAGGGCCGGATTCAAGATCGTCCGGGTGAAAAATGCCTATCTCGACATCGTCAAGATGATCGAGGCGGAAAACCCGGCATAGCGCTGCTAGTGTCGATCCCTTGCTTACCGCGCTCCGAGTTTGAGGGGGCGACCTGCGATCGGCGTTCGGTCACCTCGACTGGGTAAAGCACTGTGCCAGCCACATGACCCGGTCAGTGCCGTTATCCAATGCCGTGATCTTCGCATGCCCGAATCCGTGTCCGGCCAGGTGCTTGTCCGCTAGCAGACGATCCAGTTCGTCGGCCGCTTCGTCCCGCCGCAAACCGGCTACAGGGCGCCGATCAACTCCGCCCCAGGGTATCGAAACTGGCAGCCTTCATGGACGAGGCGGAAAACGACGTGTTCGCCTACATGAGCTTCCCGGTCGCGCACAGAACCAAGCTCCACTCGACCAATCCGATCGAGCGTCTCAATGGCGAAATCAAAAGACGCACCGACGTCGTCGGCATCTTCCCCAACGAGGGGCCATTACCCGCTTGGTCGGCGCGATCCTGCTCGAGCAGAACGATGAATGGGCTGTTCAGCGAGCCAGATACATGACCCTGGAAACTATCGCCCCGTTGAGCGATGATCCGATCGTTATGCTGTCTGCAGTGGCCGCATAACAGACCCGGCTGATCGAGCCGGAGATCAAGACGGCCCTGCCGCTCTTACACCACGCCTGTGGGCACGATCATCATAGGCAATATTGCTTGGACTATAACCGCCGCGTGCTTGAGGTTCTTCTCCCCCCCCGCAAGCGCTTCGAGAGGCTGAACAAACATGTCCGCTTATCTTCTCATTCGCGTGGAAGTGAACGACTTGGATCGCTATCGGAACTATATGGCGCTGACCCCGGCTGCCATCGCGAAATATCAAGGCCGCTTCATCGCCAGGGGCGGCGAGAGCGTTACCCTGGAAGGCCCACAAGAAACCCGACGACTGGCGATTGTCGAATTTCCGACTTTCCAATTGGCCAGAGAGTTTTACGACTCACCTGAATATCAAGCGGCCAAATCATTGCGCGATGGCGCTTGTCAGGCAGAATTCGTCGTGCTGGAAGGCCTTGATCCCTCATCGAGCTGACCTGAGCGCCACATCAGGCGAAATGACGCCCCGCATCTCTGCTGTTTGCACTCGCGAGTTGAAAAGCTCTGGGCCGATTAGCGAAATCTATGCTCGCAAAGCTTGTGATCTGACACGCCGAACGGGCATAAACTCGTCGCCCGAAGTAGAAAGAAACAACAAGCTGAGTGCGGTTCGGCGAGCCAAACGATTGAGGCGTTGGCCGCTGCTCAGTGAAGATTTGAGGCCCGCTATTAATTCCGATCCATTTTCACAGTCGCCGACCGAGCGGGCCGGCCGCATCTCAATGGCCTTTTTTCTGGTTTTCCCGCTGATTTACGGCGGGTTATCCCTGGCGTTCGGTCAGGATATCAATTGGGATTTGCGAAACTATCATTGGTACAACGCATACGCATTTCTGAACCATCGCAGCGATCGTGACCTGCTGGTTGCTCAGATCCAATCATTTTATAACCCGATACTCGATGTCCCTTTTTACCTTGCCGCCACGCATTTGCCGGCACGCGTCCTAGGGTTCCTCCTTGGGGCGATTCAGGGCCTGAACGGACTCCTTCTGTACGGTCTGGCATATGCGATGCTCAAGCCGCAGCCGCCAATGCCCCGTACACTTCTGTCGATTGCCGCCGCCATCGTCGGGATGAGCGGCGGCGGTGTTTTGGGTGAGCTCGGCACCGATTTTTGGGACAATATAGTCAGTCTCGGCCTGCTTTCGGGCCTGTTGCTGATCAACCGCAACATCGCAAATTGCGGCCGTCAGATGATCGGAACCGGCCTAGCCGGCATTCTGATCGGGGCGGCGGCGGCGGCGAAGCAACCTCACTTGCTGTATGTCGCGGGCATCGGGCTTGCGATCTTAACTTTGCCTGGCTCCGTAAGGAATCGAACAATGCGTGCGGGCTCCTACGGCGCGGGGGCCTTCGCAGGAATCCTTCTGACGTCAGGATTCTGGATGCTCCATCTGGCCCACGCATACGGCAGCCCACTGTTTCCATATTTCAACAACATCCTTCAGTCGCCGCTGGCCGATATTCACTTTGATTTTCGCGATAGCCAATTTCTGCCCAAATCGCTTTGGCATGCCGTTTTCTTCCCGGTCTACTTCACGCTGGACCCAGGTTTGGTGGGCGAAATACGGCAGCGCGGTCCTGCTATCCTGGCGCTTTACATCATACTTCCGTTGGCGCTGCTGCAATATTTTGTCCGCCGCAGACTGCGTGTGGAGGATCCGCCGGAAGCCAGAACCGACACCTTCGTGGAGCCGGTATTTTCACGATTCCTCGTTGCTGCGATCGTGTTCAGCTACCTCGTTTGGCTCGTGATGTTCGGCATCTACCGCTATGCCATCCCGTTGGAGATGCTAGCCCCTTTGGGGCTTATAGCGGCATTCGCTCTGTGTCCGGGTCCGGTTCACCTTCGAACGGCGCTCATCCTCGTCGTTTTTGCTCTCTCGATCTTCGGCACCAAAAGGGGCATTTGGGATCGCGGCCCTTGGCATGATCGTTATGTAGAAATGTCTATTCCGCCGAAGCCGGCCGGCACGATGGTGCTAATGGCCGGAGGGTCGGATCCTATGGGGTTTCTAGCGAGCGGATTCCCGGCGGATTTTCCGATCGTCCGGATCGAGAGCAATTTCATGATGCCGCCCTATACACCGCCGACACGGTTTTTCGATCTTGCCCAGTCTAAGATTGCGCAACATCAGGGGCCATTCAGCATCGTTTTCTCGACACCGCAAAAAAGGGCCAATATCGACCAGGCCCTTTCAAACTATGGGCTGCTGCTCGATGTCGAAACATGCCGCCTCATTCCAAACTCTTTGACCGAGACGCGGATCGTTATCTGCGACGTTTCACGCCAGTAACGGCAGTGGGCAAGGAAGCCTATTCCGATCTCTAGCTGACGACATTCAAATCGCGCAGGCGGCAATATTCCTCAGCGTCCGCTCCCAATAGCTCACTCAAAACCTGCTTTGTGTCGGCTCCCGATTCCGGCAGCAGCGTATAGTCCGCGATCGGTGTGCTGGAATAGCGGATGGGATCGGCGACCATACGCAATGACCTCGGCGCCGAGATCGCCGAGCGTTTGAGCCGCTAACGGCCCGGCAAGGACGCGTGTCAGATCCAATACACGAATCCCTGACATCGGCATCGGCGACATTGTATGCTTCCCCCTCGGAATGGATCTCCGCTCGATCGGCATGGTGTATCAGTCGCCTCGACGGACTTGAACTGGAAGATTCGATAATGGTCATGCCGACGAATATCGGCGTCGTCGATACGATGCTGGATTTACCCTATCGCAATCGCAATTGGTCCAAGCAGTTTGCCCAGGTTCTGAGAGACCAGGAAAGCCGAACCCAGGCCTTTGTTCATCCCGCAGGATATATGTTCAAGAACCCCGTGACGGTCGAACGGGGTGAAGACCCGATCGGCGATACATTGCGGGAGATGGATCGCTTCAATATCGATGTCGCGGTCCTAACAGCGAACGACGATCTCTCAATCGAAGCGCTGAAACTGCACCCTGACCGCTTTGCCGGTTGCTTTATGACTGACCCCAACCAGGGCATGGATGCGGTACGCGCCCTCACCCGCGCCTATGAGCAAGGCGGCATTGTCGCCGCGAGTTTCTTCCCCGGCGGAGTCAATGTAGCGATCGACGACAAACGGGTATTCCCGATTTATGCAAAATGCGTCGAGCTCGATATTGCGATTTTCGTCAACAGCGGCGTCCCCGGGCCGCGGTTTCCCTTCCAGACTCAATATGTCGGCTTGGTCGATGAGGTCTGCTGGAACTTCCCGGAACTGAAATTCATTTTCCGCCACGGGTGCGAGCCATGGGCCGATCTGGCGGTCAAATTGATGTTGAAATGGCCGAATCTTTATTACTCGACCAGCGCCTTCGCACCGAAATTCTTCCCCAAGGAAATCATCGAATACGCCAACAGCCGTGGCGCCGACAAAGTCATGTATGCGGGCTATTACCCTTCGGGTCTGTCGCTCGAGCGCAGCTTTTCGGAACTCCCGAATGTCCCATTCCGTCCCCAGGTGTGGCCCAAATTCCTACGTGAAAATGCGCTTAGAGTGCTAAAGCTGGATGGCGGGACCAAAGCTCAGCGTCGGTAGGGGGAATGCAAAAATGAGCGAACTCGTTAAACTCGATCGCAACGGTCCGATTGCAGTGCTCACCATGTGTAAACCGGAAAGGCGCAACGCCTTTTGTCCCGAGATGCGCCGCACCCTTACCCAGCATCTCTTGGATTTGGCGGTCGATCGTGATTGCCGTGCGATCGTGCTGACCGGGGCGCAGGGGCATTTCAGCGCCGGCGCGGACCTATCCCGCGTCGACGTAGCGGCGCCGCGGCCCAGCGCAATTGAAACTCGACAAAATATGCTGGAGGTCCACGGGCTTATCCGCGCCCTGTTCTGCGGCCCGAAACCGGTTGTTGCCGCGGTCGAGGGCTTGGCCTTTGGCGGCGGATTCTCGATCGCTTTGGCCTGTGACTGGATCGTTGCGTCGCGTACTGCCCGCTTTGGCACCGCCTTCGCGCGGCTTGGCCTGATCGGCGACCTGGGAATCTATTACACTCTGAAAGCACGGGTCGGTCTGGTCGCAGCGCGGCGCATGCTGTCGCTGGGGGAACAAATAGCCGGCACAGACGCAGTGACTCTGGGAATTGCGGACCAGGTGAGCGAACCCGGTGAAGCGCTTGCACAAGCAATGATCGAAGCCGGAAAATATGCTCAGTCCGCACCTCTAACGATCGCCTACACAAAGGCTGCTTATGGCAACGGCATCGAAAACCTGGAAGACGCCCTTCGCGCCGAACTCGACTATCTGCCTTTGGTAATCGAATCTGAGGACTTTCAGAACGCACTGACGGCATTCAAGGCCAAGACCCAGCCGGTCTTTACCGGCGCATAATATCTAGGATCGCCGGGCTAGAGGGCGGATATCTGCTCGATCAAAATTGTGACGGTTACCCGCGCGATCCCGGGCGGGTCATAGGGATAGCTCTCCAATCCCATGAATTCCTTGGCTATTAAATCGATGAAGCTGCGGTCGGGATCATCCTCGAGCTGGGCTCGGCCGCGAATTTCTAGATAGCGCATCGCATTTTTCGGATCGGGAATGCACAGAGAAACCCGGTCATCCTGGAGCAGGTTGCGATATTTGCCCCGAGACTTTGCGGTACTGAAACTCAAGCGGCTCCCGTCCCAAAGAGTCGATACTGGATGAGTCGATATCAGGCCGTCGGGTCTGATGGTCGACACGAAGCTCAATCCCCGCAGATCCAGCAAGTCGCGGTGCGAAGCTGGAAACCGATTTATCGCTTCAGCCATTTACCAACTCCCCATGAGCTAAATCGCCATTCCGCATTTGCAGCCCTTCGCTATTGACGAGGGCCATTCTAAAAAGGAACTGTCTGTACCGCAAAGCGTGCTGGCGCCGAAATCCTGATGATATCCGCAGTGCGACAGGGACAGCCCGAAGAGGTAGATGCGTGAGCATATCGACGGCAATTGCACAAGCGCGCGGCCCGGGAAGACCGCGCAGTTTGGCCTCTGAAGAAGCGATCCTGGATGCGACCATGCAGATTCTCGCACGCGAAGGCTATGGCGGTTTGACCACCGACAAAATCGCGGCTCTCGCCAAGGCAAGCAAATCTACGATCTATCGTCGTTGGCCGTCGAAGGAACATATGGTTTTGGCCGCGTTCGACCGGTCGCCCCCTCTTGAGCCAAAGAATAGCGACGACCTCTTGAACGACTTGCTCGACATCGTCATGCAGCTGGTCGACCTTATTCGGCAAACGCCGCTCGGCGGGGCTTTGCCCGCGCTGGTCTTCGAGCGGTCGCATAACGCGCAATTGGCCGAAGCCCTGGACCCGGTCATCGAACGCCGGAGAGAGCCCACAAAAGCAATTCTGCGCAGTGCGATACTTCGGGGAGATTTGCCTAAGAACACGGACCTGGAACTTGCAGTCGATTTGATTTGGGGACCGGTAATACTGCGAACGATTTTTACGCCAGGCGACGTCTCTATAGGCGCACTGCGCACCTTGCTCGCTGTCGTCGTAAGCGGGCTTATCCATGGGCCCGTGCCCTTAAGGATAGGCGGGGCGCATGGAGTATAAGTCTCTCATTTACGAAGTGCGTGATGGCGTTGCGCTGATAACGCTGGCGAGAGAGGAGCGATTGAACGCCCTCAATAGCGACATGAACCGCGAATTGCCGCTGGTCTGGAGGCATTTTGAAGCGGACGACAATGCGCAAGTCGCAATCGTCACCGGACAGGGGCCCAAGGCATTTTGCGTTGGGGCGGACCTTAACGACCTGCCCAAATCGGACGATGACCCGACTGCCGGTACGCTTCAGTCGATTAAATGGAGTTCATTACAGAACGAGGTCTGGAAACCGGTCATCGCCGCTGTCAACGGGATGGCCGTCGGCGGCGGTCTGCATTTCATCGCAGACGCGGATATCGTCGTCGCCTCGGAAACTGCGACCTTTTTCGACTCCCATGTTGCTATCGGTTTTGCCTCCGCCCTCGAGCCGATTGCACTGTGCCGGCGGATGCCGATCGGTGCGGTCTTGCGGATGGCGCTGATGGGGGGCGCAGAGCGGCTAGGCGCGCAGGAGGCCCTTCGCCTCGGACTGGTCGATGAGGTAACGCCGGCCGGCGAATTGCTCGACCGCGCATTCGCAATGGCGAACAAGATTCGCCGTCACTCGCCATCAGCGCTGGCCAGAACGAAAAAGGCGATATGGCAGGCGCAGGATATGGGGTTGAACCAGGCCCTGCAGCACGGCTGGAAATTACTGATAGCTCAAAGTGCTCATCCTGACGCAGCCGAAGGACCTCAGGCGTTCGGTCAACACCGGCGGCCGAACTGGCAGCCGTACTCGGCCTTGCTTGACGTGCCAAGCGACGGTGACGTCTAAGCTTTTCTTCGGATATGGACTGCCAGAACCGAGCGACCGCCAAGGTCGCGCAAGTATTATTGACAGCAAGATTATGGTACCCGTAGTGTCGAATAACGGCCCAGCAGACGCTGGTTGCGGCGAGCGCCAGAAGGCGTCGAAACGGGGATAAGATGGCCGTCGATTACGACCCTTTTTCCGACTCGGTGATGAGTGATCCTTTCCCCGCTTATCGGGAAATGCGGGCCGAGGGCTGCCCCCACTATATCGAAAGCAGAAGGGCCTGGGCGCTGACGCGTTTCAGCGACGTTTGGAAGGCAAGCCTGGACGAAAGCGCCCTGGACTACACGCATGGTCAGACTCCCGGGCAGCTTCTATTGGGGGAGCCGTGTCCGACGACATTCATGACGATGAATGTTCCCGATCACCGCCGCTGGCGCGCATTCCTGACGCCTTTTTACTCCCAGGAAGCCATCGATACCGAAGCACCACGCATTCGCGCATTGGTTAGCAAGATATTGCAGCCGCTCCTTTCGTCGGGAAAGTTCGATGTCTATCGCGACTTTGCCAACCGCGTGATGTGCCACAATGTCGGCCATGATCTCGGTTTCACCGAAGAGCAGTCTGAAGAGTTCAGAGCACTCATCGATGACATGCAGCATCGCGAGCGCGGCCAGGTCGGCGGCGGATCTCAGCGCAATCAGGCTGCAGCCGGAACCTTGTTCGGAGCGCTAGCGGCCCATGTAGCGAACCTGCGCCGCAACCCGACCCTCGTTGTCCGCCAAACCAAGGCGCTGATCGACGCCGAGGTCGACGGCCGCAGACTGAGCGACCAGGAACTGACCTTTTACCTTTTCTCGCTTTTGGTTACCGGCTCCGAAACGACACCCTTATCCGTCGCCTGCACCATCTATCTTTTGGCTCAACATCCAGACCAGAAAGCCCAAGTTCTTGCCGACCAATCGCTCATTCCCGCCGCATACCGCGAGACTTTGCGGCTTTATCAGCCGACAAATATGCTGGCGCGCCGCGCGCGTCGGGATTTTTCGCTGAGCGGCAAGGAAATCAAGACAGGCGATAACCTCCTGTTCGTCTACGCTTCAGCCAATCGTGACGAAGAGAGATTCACAGATGCGGAGCAATTCGACATTCATCGCGATGGACCGCGCGATTTGACGTTCGGCATCGGTGGACATGTCTGCCTGGGCGCCAATCTGGCGCCAGTCGCCGGACGCATTATGCTCGAAGAACTACTTGCGGGTGTCGGAGACTACGCACTCGTGGAGGCAGAATGCGAGACCGCCTACGGAGAGTTTCTGTTAGGCTTTACCCGCGTGCCGATCCGTTTTCATCGTAAGGATCCTGCGCAGGACGACTTTGGTCGCGATCGGATGGGGGATTAAAATGAAAATTCGGGGATTGGGTTATATCGGCGTCGCGGCCACTGATCCTGCTGCCTGCCTGAGATATTGCACGGACATTCTCGGGCTTATGCCCGCACGCGCCGTACCGGGTGAATCCTGGGGAATCCCGGCCGTCCCAGCTTCAGGACCGGCATCCGGCGGTTGCGGAATCGCGCAGGACGGGTCGGCCTATCTCAAAGCCGACGACTGGCAGTGGCGTATTGCGATCCATCCCGTCACGGCTCGCCGAGGACTGCTCTACATGGGTTTTGAACTTGACAGCGCAATTGCGCTCGAACAGGCCGTAGCCGAATTGAACCAAGCCGGTTTCGATGCGCGAATGGGCAACCAGACACAAGCGCAAGTCCGCGCAGTCACCGGAATTGCCCATACCCGCGATCCGACCGGCAACCCCATCGAACTGTTCTACGGCCCGACGCTCGACCGGAAATTTCAATCTCCGCGCGGCGCGCGGTTCGACACGGGCGATATGGGGCTGGGCCATATCAATCTGCTGGTCGATCGCCTGAAAGACAGTCAGGATTTCTATATTCGTGTCCTGGGCTTCAGGCTGACGGACTATATTCGTTTCGGCGAAAATATGTCGGCCAATTTCTATCACTGTAACCCAAGGCATCACACGGTCGGCTTGACCAGAGTGGGTCCGATCGACGGCTTTCACCACCTGATGCTGCAGGTTAGCGATGTAGATCAGGTCGGGCAGTGCCTTGAGCGCGCAGAAGCTGCCGGCATCCTGGTAACCAGCACACTCGGCCGGCACGCTAACGACAGGATGCTGTCGTTCTACATGCGAAGCCCAATGGGTTTTGATGTCGAAATCGGTTGCGAAGCGATCAGGGTCTCCGACGACTGGACCCCTCGGGAGTTCGTCGAAGGCGACATTTGGGGACATAAGGGTTTGACCGCCGAAGCCATTCAGGCCGCGGCGAGCCAAACCACGAACTGAGGCCTTGGCGCACATGGCAGCAAAACTCGCGAAGCAGTCGCTCGATGCCGGGTTGCTGACGACACAGGGGGACGTCGCGATGCGTTTCTATCGAGACTTGCTCGGCTTTCCTGAGGACGGCGAAGTGCCGTTCCCGGGTATCGGCATCGTCAAGCGACTGCGCTGCGGCGACAGTATCCTCAGAATTTTGGTTTTGGAGAAGGAACCGCCGCATCACGCCAGCACTGACGGTTTTACCTCGCAGAGCGGTCTGCGTTACCTCACACTGACTGTTGAGAATCTACAAGAAATCGTTGATGCAGTTGGCCTGGCCGGATTTCCAGTACCTGTACCGCCGCGTGTGTTGCGCCCCGGCGTTACTGTGGCGCAAATTGCGGACGGTCTCGGCACAACGATCGAATTGATGCAAATGAGTTGACGCCGGCGCACGGCGCACTGCGGGGACGCGACCGATGACTTCGATCACGCTCGACGACAAATATACGCAGACCGACGGTCGGGTTTATCTGACCGGGTCGCAGGCCCTCGTCCGGCTGCCGATGATGCAGCGTGCCCGCGATCTGGCACAGGGACTGAATACCGCGGGGTTCATATCGGGCTATCGAGGATCGCCGCTGGGCATTTACGACCTCGCCCTTTGGCAGGCCGAACGCCATCTCAAGCAAAATCACGTTCACTTCCAGCCGGGGGTCAACGAAGATCTAGCGGCTACATCGGTGTGGGGCAGCCAGCAAGTCGGGCTGCTGGGCGACGCCCGATATGATGGTGTATTCGCCATGTGGTATGGCAAGGGTCCCGGCGTCGATCGTTCGGGGGACCCTCTGAAGCACGGCAACTTTGCCGGTTCCGCCGCAAAGGGCGGCGTCCTTGTGCTGTGCGGCGACGATCATGGCGCTCGATCCTCCACCGTGGCGCATCAGAGCGATCATGCATTGATCCATTTCGGCATGCCGATCTTGCACGCCGCAAATGTTCAGGAATATCTCGACCTAGGCCTCGTCGGCTTTGAGCTATCCCGTTACAGCGGATGCTGGGTCGGCTTCAAATGCGTCACCGACACGGTCGAGAGTTCGGCTTCGGTCAATATCGACCCAAATCGCTCGCCGATCGTGATCCCTACCGATTTCGTGATGCCGCCGGCAGGGTTGAATATTCGACTGGGTGTACTGCCGCTTCAGGCCGAACGGCAGTTGTTCGAATCGCGCCTACTCGCCGCCCAGGCCTTCGCCCGCGCCAACGCGCTGGACGGAACTCGCCTCGGCGGGACAGGTCGCAAGAGGCTGGGCATCGTCACGACCGGCAAATCCTACCTCGACGTGATCGAGGCCTTAAGACGCCTCGGAGTGGATCAACAGCGCGCCGAGGAACTGGGTATTGCGGTCTATAAAGTGTCCATGGTCTGGCCTCTGGAGCCGGTCAATCTGACTGGCTTTGCCCGCGGATTTGAAGAGATTTTCGTTGTCGAGGAAAAACGTGACGTGATCGAGGGTCAGATCGCGCAAATCCTTTACAATGTGCCTGAGGCCGAACGCCCACGTTTGACCGGCAAACGTACTGAGGCAGGAGCCCCACTGCTGAGTTCGGTTGGGGAACTCGACCCGGACCGTGTGCTGCTAGCAATTGCTGCCCGCTATCTGCGCTTGGCAGACGACCCGCAGATGCGCGCGATTGTGGAGGCGGCAACCGCCGCCGCCACTCCCGTCGGCTTTGCTGCCGGCAGGGGGAATTTGATGCGCCTGCCAAGCTTCTGCGCCGGCTGCCCGCACAATACTTCAACGCGGGTTCCGGACGGATCGAAAGCGATGGGGGGGATCGGCTGTCATGGGCTGGCCACCTGGATGCCCGACCGGCGGACGCTCTCGCTCTATCAGATGGGCGGTGAAGGTGCGCCCTGGATCGGTCAGGCGCCGTTCGTCGATACGTCGCATATTTTTCAAAATCTTGGCGACGGCACCTATTTCCATTCGGGCCTTCTGGCGATCCGCGCCTGCGTCGCTGCCGGGGTCAACATCACCTACAAGATATTGCTGAACGGCGCGGTCGGCATGACGGGCGGTCAGCCGATCGAAGGAGAGCGTTTCGAGGGCGAGGTAACCGCACCCCATGTCGCCAGCCAGCTTTTTGCCGAAGGCGTGAAGCGGATTGCCGTGGTCAGTGACGACCCGACGAAATTCGGAGACCGCTCCGGTTTTCCCGGGATATGCAGCTTCCACCACCGTGACGAACTCGATGCCGTTCAACGGGAATTGCGGGAATGGAAGGGCGTCTCAGCCCTGGTTTACGACCAGGCTTGCGCAACTGAGCGTCGGCGCCTGCGCAAACGTGGCAAGGTGCCAAATTCGCCCAAGCGGTTATTCATCAACCCGGACGTTTGCGAAGGCTGCGGCGATTGCGGCATCCAATCGAACTGCATCGCAATCGAACCGATCGAGACAGAACTTGGCCGCAAGCGGCGAATCAATCAATCCGTCTGCAATATGGATTTTTCCTGCGTCAAAGGATTCTGTCCCAGCTTCGTAACCGTAACCGGCGGTACGCTGCGCGCACGCGCGGAGACGGCTGCAGGCTCGGAAGCCGCGCTGATGGCTAAATTGCCCGCTCCCACTATCCCGCAGCTTGAGGATGTCTTCAGCGTCCTGGTCTGCGGAATCGGTGGAAACGGCGTCGTCACCATCGCCGCGATTCTGGGTATGGCCGCGCATATTGAAAACAAGCCATGCACTGTACTGGATATATCGGGACTGGCTCAACGCAACGGCGCAGTTATGAGCCATCTGCGCTTCTCCCCTAAGGAGGCGCTCGATCAGGCGGTCAGGATCCCGCAGGGCTCGGCGGATTTGGTGATCGGATGCGATCTGGTCGTGGCCGGTGGCCCTGAAAGTCTCGGAAAAATGCGCCCCTGCCGTACGGCAGTCGTCTATAACGAATTCGTCGCGCCGACGAGCGCATTTGCTGCCAACCCGGATCTGAGCCTCAGCGGGCGTGAACTGATTGACGCCATCGCGGAGCGGTCTGACCCCAACCGCATTTTCGGGGTCGACGCCACAGCGGTCGCAATCTCGGTGCTGGGCAATGCTATCGGCGCCAACTTGTTCCTGATCGGTTATGCCTGGCAGAAGGGCCTAATACCGCTAAGCGCCGCGAGCATTGACTCAGCCATTGCCCTGAACGGTACTTCGGTGGAACTAAACAAACGTGCCTTCACCATGGGACGGCTGGCCGCTGATAACCCGGTTCATATGGCGGCCTGGCTGAACGAAGGCGCCCTTCCCGATCAGCCTGCTGCGGAAAGTTTGGAATCTCTCGTCGCAAACCGCGAAGAGCTGCTACGGGACCATTCTAACGAAACTTATGCTCGGCAATATCGCGACTTCGTCACGACGGTTGCCGCGGCGGAACGGCAAATTTCGACACAGGATGAATCGTTCTCGCGTGCTGTGGCGAAGGTTCTTGCCAAGCTCATGGCTTATAAAGACGAATATGAAGTAGGGCGATTGTTTGCGGGGGATCGCTTTCGAAAACAGCTGTCTGAGATTTTCGAAGGCGACTACAAGCTGCAGTTCAACCTGGCCCCCCCACTATTGGCGCGCATGGATCGGCGCACGGGAAGACCTAAGAAGATTATCTTTGGCCCATGGATGACAGCCGGATTTCGGATCTTGGCTAAGCTGAAATTCCTGCGCGGAACTGCGTTCGATATATTCGGCTATGCCACGCATCGCAAACTTGAGCGCGCGTTGATCATCGAGTATCGCCAGGTGATCGCAAGCATGCTCGATAGGCTCAATGATCGAAACTATTCGGCCGCTGTAGACGTCGCCGAGCTCTTCGATCGCGTACGTGGCTATGGCGTCGTGAAGGAGCAGTCGGTCGGACAATTGCGTCGCGACCTTCAAGTACTTTTGGCGAAGTTCGACGAAGCCCGTACTCAAGCGGTTGAACGACAGATCGAAGCAATCCTCGTCGACTGAGATTCGTCAGAGACCGGCTATTGAGTCCCCGCTAGGTCCCGATGAAGGCTCGTGCATACTGATCCAATTGCGCCAACATCTTATCGGGTTCGTACTCGGTCAGAGAAAAGACGAATTGCTCAACGCCGGCAGCGGCGTAAGCATCCAATGCGGCCCTGTCGGTCGGCTGAATCGAATAGCCGCCGCACGCGATCTTGATCTCGGATAACGGTCGGTCGGCGGCTTTTGCAAGTTCTCGCAAGCGCAGGACGCAATCGGCAACTTGCTCTGCCGTCAGGTCGAATCCGTACCATCCGTTGCCCAAGCGGACGACGCGCGAAAGGGCCGCGTCGCTCCATCCACCGAACCAGAGCGGCGGATGCGGTGTCTGCACCGGTTTTGGATATTGCCGACAGCTTTCGAGCGAATAGAAGCGGCCTTTGAAGGACGAAGTCGACTGGGTCCACAGGCTGCGCATAACGGCGACATATTCTTCGCAGCGCGCACCTCGGTCCGACCAGGGCACGTCGCAAGCCTCATATTCCTGCGTGCTCCAGCCGATTCCGATGCCAAAATCGAAACGCCCGCCAGACAGCCAATCGAGTGTGGCGACATGCTTTGCGGTATAAACCGGGTTTCGTTGCGGAAGCAGCACGACGCCCGTTGCCAATCGAATACGCTCTGTACAGGCTGCGATGAAGGCATGCGTGTGAAGCGGGTCGGGCAAAGGCGTATCGGTCGGGAAAAAGGCCTCGCCGTCATCCGAACTTGGATAGGCATCCTGCTGCTTATCGAACAGCACAACATGTTCGCCAAGATAGAGTTCGGCGAATCCGACTTGCTCGGCGCGCACTGCGATGCGCTTCAAGATGTCCGGCGTGACTGCTGCATTCGCCACCGGCAGATTCAGTCCAATTTCCACACTTCCCTCCCCAGGAAAGGACTACCGTTAGGGGGCGCCAAGGCTCTTCACCTCAGACTCTCCCATCGATTGAAGTCTTTACGGTACGAACAGTTTCGCACTAACATCGCGGCCTTCCGCAAGTCCAGAAAAGTTTCGACGGATATAAGCGGAATTCGGCCTTTAATCAGGGCCGTCCGGGACGGAAACGCGAGGCAGGATTATTGACCGGCTTTATTCTCGGTCAGTCATCCAAAGAACGAATCATGCCGAAACCAAATCGGTGAAGGGGAGATTTATGGCCGACACAAAAAGCCGGGATCAGGTGCAGGATTTTGCCGGCAAGGTTGCGCTTGTCACAGGCGCCGGTAGCGGCATAGGACGCGCCGCAGCTGAATTGTTTGCTGCTCGAGGTGCCAAGGTTGTGGTCGCCGAAATGCGTCCCGGGGCCGGCCGGGAGACTGTCGCGCGGATAGCAAGCGCCGGTGGTGACGCCCTGTTCGTCGAAACCGATGTAACGCAGGAATCAGCCGTCAAAAACATGATCGAAGCGACAATCGCGCATTTCGGTCGACTAGACTGCGCCTTCAATAATGCCGGGTACGGCGGAACATACATGCCTTTCTGGGAACTGACCGCAGAAGAGTGGGACCACACGATCGACACCACTCTCAAATCCGCCTTTCTCTGCATGAAACACGAAATCATCCACATGCTGAGCGCGGGCGGCGGCGCGATCGTAAATACGGCGTCGGGTGCCGGTTTCATCGCTTCTCCCGGTATGCCGGCCTATACAGCCGCGAAGCATGGCGTGCTGGGGCTGATGAAAGTCGCAGCCAAAGAACTTGCCGGACATAACATCCGCGTCAATGCAATCTGCCCCGGCATCACCGATACGCCGATGATGCGCGCCTTCATCGGTAACGATGCGGCACTCGAAAAGCTAATGATGGATACTTCGCCGATGGGTCGAATGGGACGCCCCGAGGAAATGGCCGAGGCAGCGGTTTGGCTCTGTTCGGACAGCGCCTCCTTTGTATCTGGTGAAAGCATGCTGGTCGACGGCGCGTCGGTCTGCCGTTAGGCGACGGTCATAAAGCTAACTTTAGGGACGAAATCGGCATGGACGCAAACATCACCCCGCTATTGGAGCGAGAGGCACTGCTGGCAGAAGCAAGGCGTCGTGCCGCCTTGGACGACTTCGGATCTGAATGGTTCTTCGAGCCGCTCGACGTCATGCTCGAAGCCACCCACAAGGAAGCGCGCCTCTCGGCCGCTGGGCAGGGCTATGAGGCCGAACGGATCATCAACTATCTGATGAACCGGCTGCGGACAATCGATGCAATCAAGCGGCACCCAGAGATTCTTGACGAAGAAATCACGGTCGCAGTCGCTATTTTGGGACTGTCGCGCACAGGCAGCACCAAAACCCACCGGATGCTTTGCAGCGCAGCGGGAATGACCGGCTTGCGCTGGTGGGAGGCACAATTCCCTTGCCCTTTTCCCGGCGAAGTGCGCGGCCAACCTGTCGCCAGGCGCCGGGCCGCGCAGGAAATTTTCGACCTCTGGATGCAATCGATGCCGGATTTTATGTCGATCCATCCGATGTCGCTCGATCAACCCGACGAAGAAGCAATCTTGACCGACCAATTCTTTATCGGCACGGCGGTTGAATGCTTCCAATGGGTGCCCTCTTATGCGCGATGGCTCGAAACCGCTGACCAACACCAAGCCTATCAGGAATTACGGACCCAGCTTAAATTCCTCCAGTGGCAGGATCAGTCGCGGCGCGGCAAGGCTTGGATCCTGAAGACTCCCAGTCATCTGTCGGCTCCCGATGTGCTGCTGGAAACCTTTCCCGGTTCGGTCATCGTAATGACCCATCGGGACCCGCTGAAAACCATCCCGTCTTATTGCAGCATGAACGCGGCTCTGATGGGCATGAAGTCCGACGATGTACCCCTGCGCGAACTGGGACCCTTCCTGTCAAAACGCTGGTCCTGGATGCTCCATAATTTGATGGCCCTGCGCGAGCGCATCGGCGACGACCGCTTTGTCGATATTCAGTACGAGGATCTTCTGACAGCGCCTCTCGACCAAGTGCGGCGCATCTTTCAGAAAATCGGCCGAGATATGACGCCTGAGGATGAAACGGCGCTCAAAAGCTGGCTTGACGACAACAAGCGCGAAAAACGTTCTCCTCATATTTACGACCTGGAAACCTATGGCTTGACCGAAGAGCTGCTGAAATCGGACTTCGCAGCCTATCGCGCGAAATATGTGACTTGATTTTGCCGGGGCTGAACCCGGCATAATTGAATCTGGGAGGACGAAATGAACGAGGTCAGCGCAGCGGAAAAAGCCATGACGGGCCAAGTCTGGGAGGACTTCTGCGACAGTCTGAAAGAGGCCGGGAAAATCGTACTGCGGCCAGAAACCCCGGCAGACCCGTTTAACCGCGCGCTGGGATACCGGTTTCTTTCGCAGTTGCTGCGCGCAGGACTGGAATCGGCGCTCGACTACTCCAATCCCCAGTTTCCGGCCTTCTTTCGTCTGGCCGACGAAACCAAGAAAATGTTGAACGACAACCCGGACAATTACTATCAGAACTGCGTGATCGACGGGCGCTACGACTATCGGATAACCGGCAGGCTGGGCACAGTTCCTTGGTTCAGCATCGGCTCCAAAGGGAGTGCGCTGGATGCAGCGCGCATGGTCGATACCGGCAATATCGATTCTACGCAGATGCAGTTCGGCCCGAATGGCGATTTCGAAATCTTGGCCAGCGTTGAGAAGAAAGAAGGCAATTGGCTGCCGCTATCCCCCACGTCGCGCATGCTGATCGTTCGTCAAACCTTCGGTGATCGCCGAAAAGAACATATTGCCGATCTCAGGATCGAATGTCTCAACCCGACAGAAGCAGACAATAATCTAACGCCCGAGCGCCTGGACGCCGGGCTAAGAAATGCGGCCCTTTTCGTCAAAAATATCGGCGCGATGACGATTGCCTGGCAGGAGCGATATCGCAAACTGCATACCAATCTGTTGCCGGAAGACGATCAGCAGCGCTGCCTCGACGCCGGCGGCGACCCGAATATTCACTACTATCAAAGCTATTGGGAATTGGCGCCGGACGAAGCGCTGTATGTGCATATCACCGACATACCCGACTGCCAGACATGGAATCTGCAGATATCGAATTATTGGATGCAATCGCTGGATTATCGCTACTTCCCGATCTGCGCAAACAAATACACCGCGCATTACGAACCTGACGGTTCCGTAAAAATCGTCATTGCGCACAGCAACCCAGGGGCGGCATTTCCCAATTGGCTGAATACGCTCGGACATACCCAGGGGGGCATGAACGGCCGCATAGTCGGTGCCAAACAATTCCCAAAGGAGATGCACGCCAAGGTGGTCAAGTTTCGTGAATTGAAGGGCTGAGAGTCAGATGGGATTGCTTAACGGAAAAGTGGGATTGATCACCGGGGTCGGCCCCGGTATGGGGCGGGACTTGGCGCTCGCCTTTGCGAGGGAAGGTGCCGATGTCGTTCTCACCGCAAGAACCGAAGAACGTCTCAATCAAGTAGCAGCCGAGGTTCGCGCTTTGGGACGGCGCGCGCTGTGCGTTTGCGGCAGCGTTGATGATGAAGCGGACCGGGCCAGAATCGTCGCTGCCGCTGAGCAGGAATTCGGTAGCATCGATGTGCTTGTGAACAATGCGTTCCAGCAACCGCCGTTCGAAACGCTGGAAGCGACACCGCTGGATACGATTCGCGCGGGGCTCGAGATCAATCTTCTGGCTGCGCTCGGCATGACTCAACGGGTTGCGCCGCTCATGCGCAAATGCGGCGGCGGGGCGATCGTGATGGTCAATTCCGCCATTCTGCGCCAACCGCTGGCGACCATGGGCGCATATAAGATGGCAAAGCACGGCTTGCTCGGTATGGCGCAGGCCCTTGCGGTGGAGCTCGGCCCAGATGGCATCCGCGTTAACAGCGTTGCCCCTTGGTATATCCAGGGAGAGTCGGTTCAGGCGCACTTCAGGGCGGCAGCCGAAGCCAACGGCACGACCGCCGCCGCTATCGAGGCGGGTATCGCATCCCAGGCCGCCCTGCGACGGCTTCCGGCATCGGATGAAATCTCGGACGTCGTCGTGTTTCTCGCATCCTGGCTGTCGCGCGCGGTGACGGGTCAGTGCATCGATGTAAATTGCGGCGCATTTTACAATTGAACGCTTCTGCGGAACCCCATGCGCATTGCTGCAACCGGGCTTTCTCTGAGCGTTCCAAGTCATTTAATAACAAGCTCGCTCACCACTCTAACCACAGTAACAAGTTTTAACTCCCAGGAGCCTTTCTTTTATGGATTCAGCAGTCGACTCCCATTTCATTCGGCGCGCGGTGGAACTGGCAAATCTCGATGCCGTGCGGGTGGCTCTCGCCCAGCAAACAGGCGATCCCCAGATCCAAGAGCTCCCCATTGCTGCAAAGCTCGATGCCGAAGGCCGCGAACTGCTGATCCGTAAGGCCGTAGCCTGGCTTGAAGAGAACGCCGCGAACGGTGTTTCACCGACGGAGCCGCCGCAAGCCGAACTGCGCAAACTGATGAACCTCGCGACAGGCGTGGTGATGAGCGACCTGGAGTTTGAGGCGCGCCGCGACCTTCCAGCCTTTCGCCCCTTCCCCTTTGCCAACGCGGCTTGGACCAGCGCTCGCCCGACTCTCCCCGAAGGGTTCAAGGTCGCGATCATCGGCAGCGGCATTTCCGGCATTGCCGCGGGCATCCAGTGCGAACTCCTCGGCCTTCCCTATGTTGTCATTGAGCGCCGCTCTGAGCCCGGGGGCACCTGGACGATCAACCGCTATCCCGATGTGCGCGTCGATACCCACTCCATCATTTATGAATATAGTTTCGAGAAAACCTATAACTGGAAGGAATATTTCGGTCGCGGCAGCGACGTTCGCGGCTATATCGACCATGTTTCCCGCAAATACGGCGTCTTCAAAAATACCCGGTTCGACTGCGACCTGAAGCGGGCCATATTCGACGAGGCACGCAACGTCTGGACGCTGCACGTTGAAACGCCGAATGGAAACGAGACCATTCAGGCCAACGTCATCATTACCGCATCGGGATTGTTTGCGAACCCCAAGATCCCGCAATTCGAAGGACGCGACAGTTTTGAAGGCCGGATCGTCCACCCATCCGCATGGCCGCAGGAACTCGATCTCGAGGGGAAGCGCGTGGCAATCATCGGCAACGGCTCGACCGGGGTCCAAATCCTGGGCACGATAGCCCGCACGGCAAAGCAGGTGCATGTGTTCCAGCGCACACCGCAATGGATCAGTCCGCGCGAAAAATACGGAAAGCCGCTCGAGCCGGAAATCACCTGGTTGCTCGAGAATTTTCCCGGTTATTGGAACTGGTGGCGCTACATGCAGACAGCCGCCCTGTTCGAAACCCACGACTTCCTGCTGGCGGACCCAAAGTGGCAAGCGAAGGGCGGAAAGCTGAATCCGAAGAGCGACTATCTCCGCGATTTTCTAACCAACTATATCAAGAGCGAAACCGGTGGCAGGGAAGACCTAGTCTCGCGCCTGATCCCCGATTACGCGCCCTTCTCCCGACGCCCTGTCGTCGATAACGGCTGGTACCGTGCCTTGACGCGAGACAACGTCGAGCTGGTTACCGACAACATCGCCAGGCTCACCCCGCATGGCATCGAGACGACGGATGGAAAGATTCGCGATGTCGACGTGATCGTCACCGCGACGGGGTTCGACGTCGCCAAATATCTATGGCCGGCTCACTATACCGGCAAGAATGGTGTCGACCTTCATGAGGCGTGGTCGAGTAAAGGTCCTCGCGCCTATATCGGCATGATGGTGCCGGATTTCCCCAATTTTTTCATGATTTACGGCCCAAATTCCCAACCCCTTTCGGGCGGAACCGGCCTGCACGCCTGGTACGTCGTGTGGGCGGCCTATGCCGCACAATGCATCGTGAAAATGATTGAACAGGGCAAGTCACGCGTCGAGGTCAAGCACACTGCCTTCGAACGCTATAACGCCGCGCTGGACGCTGCAGGGGCCGAACTCATCCAGATGAAAAAGGAGGGCGGCGTCGAAAAAAACTATTACGTCAATAATGAACATGGCCGCCTCCAGGTAAGTGCCCCCTGGGTAAGCCCGGAATTCCACCGCATGTGCTCCAAAGTCGAATGGAGCGATTTGGAAATATCCTGACGGTCCCTTGCCGAAGCCAAAGCAAACCTTAGCTCAGCAGTTCGTCACTGAACTATATTCGCCACTTCCCAGTGGGTCCCGGCATTGCCGATCAGTGTCCAATTACCCTCGCCGGAGGTGTCGCCAAGCTTTGTGTCGCGGACATAGGTATAGAGCGGATGGTTTTTCCACGACCATTGGCTCGTTCCATCGCCCCTGGCGACCACCGACCAATCGCCCGCGGGCACCGCATTCGCCGGCGCGATCAGCGGCAGCCAGGTTCGGGCACAGTCATCGGTGCAGGCCGATGGCGCAGGGCTGGATTGATGGCGGGGGGTACCGTTAGCCCCGGCATTATAAACGAACTGCACCAGCATATAGAGGGTTCGGCCGTCGTCGGTTGTGAAACTGGGGCCAAAGTCGGTTGACCTTATAGTCACCCCCGCAGGCATGAAATTTCGAACGGCCATTGCCGCATGCCAGTGTCCGACGAAACCGTCGCCGCTCACGTCGCCGGGAACATTGTCGCCGGAAAAGCTGTAAAGCGGCTTGCCTCTGTAGGCCCATTGTTTGGTTCCATCGTCGCGTGTCACGATCGACCAATCGCCCGAAGGTTTGGCGATTCTCGGTGCCGCGAGCGGCAACCAGGTCTCAGCGCATTCGGCATTGCAGTTGGATTTGCCGCGTCCGTCATCGTCGGACGTATAAAGCGTCATGCCGTGAGCGTCCGCGATAGCGTCACCATAGACGGTTTTGTGGCTGCTCAAGCCCGCGATCAGGCTTGCCGCGTCAGACGATTGCGCAGGCGTATCGGCTCCGGCGGCAAAAGCGACGAGACTTGCAAACGCGGTCCCGATACAAAGAACCACTCGGGTCATCGACTTGGCCATGGTCGGGTCACACCATCAGTTCAGAGATGCTTTTCGACGTCTGCATCGAACCGGCACCCCATTCGTTCATCGGGACACCCATCGCCTGCTGCACCGTCAGACCCACACGCGTCACAGGATCGCCATTGCCGGCGATATGGATCCCCGTCTTGATTTTGCCCCCTGCCCGCCCGGCGATCAGCATGGGTATGGTTTCGAGCGAGTGAATCTTCGCAAAGCTGCACTCGCTGTGAGCAAAGACGAGCGAATGGTCCAAAAGCGTCCCGTCACCTTCCTTAACGCCGTCCAAAGTCACGAGCATCGTCTGCAGGGCTTCGACGATTCGTTCGACGAAAAAAGTCGCCTCCGGCTGGCAACCGGTCTTTTCGTCGATCGGTTCTTCATGAGTCAACTGATGGTGTGTAACCGTGCTTCCCGCCTTGCGCAGCGACGAGCCGGCGTCGGCAAACACCATGTTGAATACCTTGGTCTGATTGCAGGCCAACGCATGGGCCAGCAACTCAGCCAGAAGTTTATGATTTGCGATCGCATCGTCGATCTGCGTTCCGGTCTTCGTCACGGCGGGCTGGCTTGGCACGCTGCAGGCTTCGAGCGGGGCCGGCTTTTCGAGCTGAATTTCGAGTTGCTGCTCCAGCTGGCGGATTGACGTGAAATATTGATCGAGGCGAGCCCGATCGGTCGTTCCGACTTCGGCAAGGAGAGCGTCGCGCTGTTCCTTGATGGCTGAGAGCGCACTCTTACGCACCATTACCTTGGGATCCGGTGTGAAGTTGGCCGCATTCGGATCCTTGAAATCCGCCCCGAATAACCGTGCGTAAAATGCGGCCGGGGACGGTTCGGCGGCATTGATAACCGCCGAACTGCGAAGACTGTTGCTGTCGCGAGGATTACCGGTCGCAGTCAGTTCCAATGACCGGAACCGCGTAGCAGTGCCGATCGTGTCAGCAATGGTGGTGTCGAAGGTGGGAAAATCGACCAATCCCTGACCTTTCGGTGCACTGCCGGTCAAGATGCTCATGCTGCCGGTGTAATGCGGCACCGCGCCCTTGCCGTCCGTGTTGGCCTTGAACCCGCTGCAGATCGTCAGCCTGTCCCGGAACGCCTCAAGCGGCTTAAGCTCAGTGGGCATATCGTAGCCGGTGCCGGTCTTGTTCGGAATCCAACGCCCCGGAGTCAGACCACAGCCCCAGAACCAGGTACCGAAACGAACCGGTAGCTGTGCGCCCGTGGCGGCAATCGCAGTGCCGTTGTCATTGAGAAAGCAATCGAGGAATGGCAGTGCAACGCTGACGGCACCGCCGCCAAGCACGCCGCGCAATGCGGTCCGCCGCGTGAATCTCATGACTTGCGCTCCATCGATGGGGCTTTGCCCGCGCCGGAATTGGCTTGAGTTGGTGAATTGGGTGGGATCGTAATTTTATAAAATGCATCGCTGATCGCGATACGGCGCATCAGGTCAGGGACCCGATAGCCGTCGGCCGCGAAACGGTCCTGCAAATATTTGATCCACTCGACCTCGCCCTTAGCGGGCAAATGACCGGACGCGTATCCGTAGATTCGGTTGACCAGGCAGGCCGTGGCCGCCGGCGAGTCATGCAGCGTCTTGCCGAGCCCGACAGCGCCCGAGAACTGCATTGCGTCCAGTTGGCCGCTGTCGTCTATCGGCGCCCCATTCTCTTGTTGCCTCAAAGCACCAAGCCCATCGAAGTTTTCCAACGAAAGGCCGATTGGATCGATAATCTTGTGACAACCCGCGCAGGTCGGCTGCGTGCGATGCGCTGTCAAACGGTCGCGCGCAGTTCGGTAATTTGTGTTCTTGGTATCCTGAACAATCGAAAAATTGACGTTCGCCGGAGGCGTCGGGACGGCTTGACACAGCAGAATCTCGCGAACCGCCTTGCCTCTTAAGGTCGATGAACTACGGCCCGGGTGGGAATGCAGCGCCAGGAAACTGACCTCGGTAACGATACCCGTATGGGGGTCCCCGTCGGGGTATTCATGTGCCTCCCAACCTTTGCGGGCTTGAATTGGCACCTGGTAAATCGATGCCAGCAGCGGCGAGAGGAAGGTACGGCGGGTAGTGAATAGATCTCGGTAATCGCCCTTTCGCGTCACCAGATGGTCGGTGATCGTACGCAGCGTTTGTTCCTGCGCCTCGCCGGCCAGAGTTGCCGTGAATTTCGGGTATATCTGCGGGTCCTTGGCGAGCCCGCCCAACGTGTCGAAACCCAGCATGTCCGTGAAAAAGGCGCGCACCCCGGCCTTCAGGCGCGGCGAAGCCAGCATCCGGTCGACCTGACGAGCACGACCGCGCTCGCTGTCTAGGTCACCATTCTCGGCCGCCGCCAACAGCGCGTCATCCGGCGCGGTGTTCCACAGAAAGAAGCTAAGCCGGGACGCCCTGGAATAGGCATTCAGCCGAAACCCACCTGAATTGTCGGGGTCAGATTCCGCAATCTCCTCACGGAACAGAAAGCGCGGGGATTCCAGCAGGATGGCCAGGCTGGTCTCAAGGCCATAGTAAAAGTCTCCAATGGCCCTCGTCGCATCATCAGCGACCTTCACCTGGGTCGCGATTTCACTGTCGGTCAGCGGACGACGATAAAGCTGCCGTCCGACTTCCGACAGAAACTGCCTTGCGCATACATCGTCCGGCGCAGCCTTTGAGGCGGGGCGGCATCCGACGAGAAGATCGCGATGCTTCTCGTCAACCACTTGCGCGGCGATACTCCGTGCAAGACTGTCATATTGCTCTAAACTCGCGGGGGTAATCGAGACATGGCTGGTGCCGATGGCCAGCAAACCCTCTTCGCGGACGTCAGGATCGAACCGTCCCTTTATCGTAATGTCCGAACCGAAGATATCCGCGACGATCGTCGCATATTGCTCCTGAGTTAGCCGCCGTACGGTCGTCGGCGCGCCCGACGATGCCGGCCCGGAATCGCCGCAGCCGACTAAGCTCAAGATCACCAAGCCGCAGCATGCCAACCTCAGCCAAACCCCACCTAAAGCCCTGTACACTCTCATAATCCGCGATACCGTCCCAATTTACCGAATATACCGTCGCGTCTGCGCCTAGCCATCAACGAGCTGCAACGGTATTGGCCGGTTCGGCTGCCTGTGCGGTCTTGTTGCCCTTGGTCTCTGCCGGATGAATCAGGAAGGCGGGAACCGCCTCGACACCGTAGGCTGAGGAAATGGTTGTGCATTGTCCGGTCTTAGCGTCGGGGTCGCCGTCCGCCATGCGCTGGAAGGCGTTATACATTGCCGGGCAATTTCCGGCGCTGAACTTCTCCAACAAGAACCCGGTCTTGGCCATGCCCCAATAAATCGAGGCCCAGTCCTGGTAGCCCGAGAGATGCCCCTTGAGCGACCCGTCCGGCTGGAATTCCAGACGTAGCTGCGCCCGCTTAAAATGGAATTCGGGCAGCCAGACTGCCTCACCGCGAAGGTTGAAATCCACCGGATCGGTCGTCAGCACCCCATCCTTGATCCGGCCGCGCACCGTGGCCTGCCAGCGCGTGTCGGCGGCAATCCGCATGGTCGAATCGGCCTGGACACCGCCGGCTCCGTCCTGCACCAGCGGGTCGGCGCCCTGATAGATGCCGACCTGCACATTGTTGCTGTTGCGAATGTCATCTATGCCGGTGATCTCGATCAGATAGGTAACCAGCCCTTCGCGCATGCGCTCGTTCAGGTACTCGATGCCGAACGCATCATGGCCGTCCTTGGCCTTTGATCCGCGATGAATTTTCGAACAACCCATCACGCGATATAGCTGGTTATCGACCGCTGGCGTCCCATCGATGCCTGTGAATTTCTGGTGCGTGCAGCTGTTCGGCGTCGCCGTGCCGTCCTGTGTGCCGTCGAGATTGGCGCCGTAAGCCTGCTTTCCTTGGACAGTCTTCCAGCTGCTATCCGGCAGCGATGCCGGATCGGCGCACACATTCTCACCGTGCGGTCCGCGACCCAAGGCGGCCTTCTGAAAATCGGGGGATAGAGGATGTTCGAACAATGCCTGAATTTCGGCCGGCGTTTTGCCCTCCTTGGCAAAAACCTCTTTCCAGTCGATTTCCTGGCTGACTCCGGCGGGGCAATCGTCATCGCCGGCATAATAAGCCGGCTGGAACCACGAGATGGCAAAGCCCCTGGTCTCAGCAGCCGAGGCGGCCGTGGCGAAAATGCCGACGGCTGAGACCGCAAGGGTCAGGCAACGAATCCGGTCCAGATTGAAGATAGGCTGCATTGTTCAGTTCCCCGCCGATTACATTGCGCTCAAATTGTTATTCTTTTAGGGAAGCGATAGCAACGAAACTCTACAACTGCTCTGGACAGGAAGATCGTCGCATCCACGCCTGACACGAGTTCCCCTCATCCAGGTGCCCGGTCAAAAATGTCAGTAAGTCGCGACGATTGAAAAATACGCAGAGGTTCCTTCGCTCCAAATCGGATTGTCGGCATAGCCACTGGTAGTGGTGGCCTGTGCATGGAGTTTGGGCGTGATCTCATAGCTGACGCGCTGGCTGACGGAAGTCAGATCCTTAACGTGATAGAGCTGATACTGGGTCAGGGCATATTGCTGCAGCATATCCATAGACGACACGTAGCGCACAAAAGTGTCGAACTGCCACCGCCCTGCATCGAAGCCAATGGAGGCGTTGGCCTTATTCCGAGGCGTAGACTTGCTATAGACATGGAACAAGGCGGGCACCGAATCACGGACATTTTCGTAGCTGTAGTTGAGACTCCAGCGCCAACGGTCGGTTGTGCCTTTAAAGTCGAGATCAAAGCCATTCAAAGACGCATCTCCGACATTCTGAAACGTGCCAGTTAAGGTCAAAACCGGGTAAAAGGTCACGCCGCTGTTGATCGTCAGATCACGAATTTCGTAGACATCCTCATGATAGGCTGAAATGCGAAGCGCGCTGTCCAACGAAGGCAAGCCACGTTCATATGAAGCTTCATAATGATCGTTACGGGTGACATTCAGGTCGGGATTGCCGAAAATGATCACACGCCCCTGCACTGGCGGGGATGAAATCGGAAACGGCTGAGCATATTGATCCGCAGCGCCGAACTCTGTCAGACTTGGAAGTGTTAATCCGCGCGATACCATCGCCTTCAACGAATCGACATCGCTCGGGCGGTAAACCAGAGCCGAATTGAAGCTGGTCGCGGTTATCGTTCTGTCGTTATAGGACTGGTTGGTAAAAGGCGTGTCATCCATGAAGGTGCCGCTTCGTCCCAGCGACAAATGATCCAGCCGGATAGCGTTCGTCTTGTTCACTTGCTCGGAGAAGGCGTGATCCCACTTGCCCCCGAACGCAACATCCTGAGACTGGATGTGACCGACATCCGTAGGCAAAGTATTTGCCCGATCAAGCCTAAATTCGGCCGCAAGGCGGAAGGAGTCAGCCGCACCGACCTTGGCCGACCCGGCGACAGCATTGAGCCTTGCGGAGCATGAACAGCAGCGCGTAGCCTGTCAGCTGGCAGCCCGCATCATCACTGGCGATGATACTACCCCGGCAGCACAGACCGAGGCGAGCGGCCGCGCCGCAGCAGTTCTCCTAGATGAAATAGATCGCTTCCTATCAGAATTGGCTACGGGAAGAAGCCTGTCGACGCCACAAGCCGTTCGCCTGACGGGCCTCCAAAGCCGCGACGAGGTGCTGCGTTCGCTTCACGAAACATTGGGTGATCTCGCAGGACGGCTAAACGATCCGACAACGCATTTGCCTGAACGGCTCGCCGTTACCTTGCGCGAAGGGCTGGGTGTGACCTTGCTGATGGCTGAGGATGCCGCACGCTCATCCGCGCCTGAGGACATCGACCTTCTGCTGAGCGTCACACCGGATCGCGGCGCGATGGTTGAGCAGATACGCTTCCAGGCTATGGTGACACGGACCGACGGTGACACAAGCGACCACCGCGCCATTTACGTCGTGACAGCACTCTATGAACAAACCGTGTGGCTGCTGCGCCGCTATGGTACCTTGCTGGAAGCTAGCGTGACCCTGGCGGCTTGAGTTGGTCCGCTATCGGAAGCCGCCATGCCGTTGTCTAAACCTCCCCACGGATCAATCCGTGGGGTTCTGAAAGGATGTTG
>PLTD01000102.1 GCA_003165335.1 Rhodospirillales bacterium
TTTCTGCTGTTCGCCGCGGTCGGGGCGCTCGGCATCGCCGCCCACCTGGTGGTTCTGCGGCTGTGCCTGACGCTGCTCGCGCTGGATTTTTCCCTCGCCCAGTCGATCGCCACGGCCTGCGCCATCGTCGGCAATTTCGTCCTCAACAACGCCTTCACGTTCCGTGAGAACCGGCTGCGCGGCTGGGGTTTTCTGCGGGGGCTGCTGACCTTTGCGGCGATCTGCAGCGTCGGCGCGGTCGGCAACGTCAGCGTCTCGGCGTTCCTGTTCGGCCCGTCCGTGCGGTCGACCTGGTGGCTGGCCGGGCTGGCCGGGGCGGTGATGAGCCTGGTGTGGAACTACGCGGTCAGCTCGGTGATCACCTGGCGCCGGCGTTAGGCAGCCGTCGCACTTCCCAGTAGAGCGGCTTGCGCCCGGCGGCCAACGCCTTCGCCTCGTACCGGGTTGGCGGCCAGCCCTCGGGACGGGTCGCGGCGGGTTGCGGCACCGCGAAAAACGCCTGCGCCGCTAACACCTCGGCCACCCAGTCCTGATGGGTCGGATCGTCGCTGGCGATGCGCCACGCCGCGCCGGCCTTCAGCACCCGCGCGATGTCGGCCAACAGCGCCGGATGGACGAAGCGGCGCTTGGCGTGCCGCGCCTTCGGCCAGGGATCGGGGAACAACAGGAACAGCCGGTCCAGGCAGGCGTCGGGCAAGGCCCGGATCAGGGTGCGGGCGTCCTGGTCCCAGACCAGCAGATTGCCGGGCAACGGCGCCGCTGCCTCGCCGCCCTCCGGCACGACCCGGGACAGCAGTGAACACAACCCGTTGACGAACACCTCGCAGGCGATCAGTCCGGCCTCGGGATGCATCGCGATCTGCGCCAGCGTGTGCTCGCCGCCGCCGAACCCCACTTCCAGCCACAGCTCGGCCGGGCGTGGCGTAAAGGCGGAAAAGGGATCGGCCGCACAGGCCAGCGTGAAGCGCAGGCGCGGCAGCGTGGCTTGCAGCAGATGCTCTTGGCGCGGCCGCAGCCGGTGGCCACGGGCGCGGCCGTACAGACGGTCCGGCGGCGGCTTCAGGCGCTTAGCGCCCGAAAGCGGATTTTAGCGCCGGCACCAGGTCGGTCTTCTCCCAGGTGAAGGTGCCCTTCTCTTCATCTGGTACGCGGCCGAAATGCCCATAGGCTGAGGTGACCGCGTAGATCGGCCGGTTCATGTGCAGGTGCTCGCGGATGCCGCGCGGCGACAGGTTCATCACGTCGCGCAGCACCGACTCCAGCTTCTTCTCGTCGACGTCCTTGCCGGTATCCTGCAGGTCCACATAGACTGACAACGGCCGGGCGATGCCGATCGCGTAGCTGATCTGGATGGTGCATTTGTCCGCCAGGCCCGCGGCCACGACGTTCTTCGCCAGATAGCGGCAGGCATACGCGGCGGAGCGGTCGACCTTGGTTGGATCCTTGCCGCTGAACGCGCCACCGCCATGCGGCGCGGCGCCGCCATAGGTGTCGACGATGATCTTGCGCCCGGTCAGGCCGCAGTCGCCGTCGGGGCCGCCGATGACGAAACGGCCGGTCGGATTGACGTAGAACTGGGACTCTTCGCACATCCAGCCTTCCGGCAGGACTTTCAGAACGTGGGGACGGACGATCTCCCGGATTTCCTCCTGATCGACGGCTTCGTCGTGCTGGGTGGAGACAACGACCGAGGTGGCGCAGACCGGCTTGCCGTTCTCATAGCGCAAGGTCACCTGGCTTTTGGCATCGGGGCCGAGGCCGGACTTGGAGCTTGCATGACGCGTTTGGGCCAGGCCGCGCAGAATGCCGTGGGAATAGAAAATCGGGGCGGGCATCAGCGCGTCGGTTTCGCGGCAGGCATAGCCGAACATGATGCCCTGGTCGCCGGCGCCTTCGTCTTTGTTGCCTGCGGCATCGACGCCCTGGGCGATATCCGCGGATTGGGCGTGCAGCAGGATTTCGATATCGGCGGTCTTCCAGTGAAACCCGTCCTGCTCGTAGCCGATATCCTTGATCGCTTCGCGCGCGGCGTTCTCGATAAGATCGAAAGTGACCGAAGCGGGACCGCGGACCTCGCCGGCGATGACCACCTTGTTGGTCGTCGCCAAGGTCTCGCAGGCAACGCGCGCCACCGGATCGGCGGCGAGGAAAAGATCGACGACCGCATCGGAGATCCGGTCGCACACCTTATCAGGATGACCTTCGCCCACGGATTCGCTGGTGAAAAGATAATTGGCGAGGGTCACTGTCTGTCTCCGGAAGAAAACGCTGCGTTCAGAAATAGAGTCGTGGGTTTGACCTGTCCAGCCCCGGCCGGTTGCTTAAAGAGCAAGGTCGGATTCACGGGAGAAGTTGGCCATGGCCTTTGCCAGGTCGAAAAGCTTCCGGCGCAGATTGGCGTTGGGGATGCGGTAGTAGGTTCGCACGAGTTCGAGCGTTTCGCGCTTTCCCATTTGGTCCGGCTCGGCGGCGACACTGGCCGGCGTGTCGCCGGATATCGGCTGGTAGCCCTCGGCGGCCGATTCAACCGGCATCTCATCGAAGAAGAACTGAACGGGCACGTCCAAGGCGCGGGCCATGTCGAAGAGGCGGCTCGCCCCGATGCGGTTGGCCCCGCGCTCATATTTCTGGATTTGCTGGAAAGTGAGGCCGACGGCGCTGCCCAGCTTTTCCTGGCTCAACCCCAGCAGAGTGCGACGCAGGCGCACCCTGGCGCCGACATGCGTGTCCACCGGGCTCGGCATATCGTTCTTGGGGCGACCGCCCCTGCGCTTAACGTCTCTGACTTTGGCCTGCATCTGAACCGCTCTGGAGATTGGGAGCGTGTCATATCATGGCCCCCGGGGTGGTCATAGCCGAGGGGGTTGCGATATGGAGCCGCGTCCGGGATTCGGCAATTTCCCCGACAGAAATCCGAATAGAGCCGTCAGGATTGCGATAGCGAAGAACGGAATGTCACCGAATCGGGCATAGGGTGTAGCGGCGATCGGCCTGGGCAGATCGGCGTCGACGACGCCGATTTTGCCTAAACCCAGCCGCGCCGTGACCCGGCCGTATGGATCAACGACGCCGGAGATGCCATCGTTGGCGGCGTTGGCCAGAGGTAGGCCTTCTTCGACCGCCCGCACCCTCATCATTGCGAAGTGCTGATAAGGACCGGCGGAGAGCCCGAACCAGGCGTCGTTGGTGACGTCGATCAGCCAGTCGGGCCGATCCTTCATATCGACTACTTCGCGCGGGAAGATGACCTCGTAACAGATCAGCGGCCCGACGGGCGGCAGGCCGGGTAAGCGGACAGTCACGGGCCCGGTGCCGGCCGTCGGTTCGATACTGTCCACCGCGACGGCTTTGATGAACGGCAGCCAGCGGCCCAGCGGCATATACTCGCCGAACGGCACATAGTGGAACTTGTCATAGGTGGCGAGAATATCGCCTGAACTGTTTAGTACCTGGATGCTGTCGCGAACGGACGGCGGCGTGTCGTATTCAAGATAACGATCGATGCCGGTGATCAAGAGCTGGCCGGGCTTCAAAGTCGTTGCAGCTATCGTTTTGGCATTCCCGGGATGCCCGTCCAGCGGGAAGGGTTCGGCGGCCTCAGACCAGATGATGACATTCGGCGGTTTATCGGCCGGCTTCAGCGAAAGCTCGATATGACGGCGCAGATTTTCCTCGTATCGGCCTTCGACCCATTTCAGGCTTTGTTGGATGCTGGGTTGTACCAACCGCAAACGCACGTCGGCTACGGTAGGCATCGGGCCGGACGGCAGGCGGACAGCACCGAAGATGGCGGCGAGTAGAACGACCGCCAGGCCGGCGCCGGCGCCAAGCCAACCCTGCCGCTCGGACACATCACGGCTGCCGGCCAGTGCTGCCAGCGCGGGGGCCAGCAGGACCAGAAAGGTGATGCCATAAATGCCGACCCAGGCAGCCGGTTGGATCAGCCAGGGGAATTCGGTCCAGGCATAACCCGGCAAGTTCCAGGGAAACCCGGTCAGGGCATGGCCGTACACCCACTCTGCCAAGCTCCAGAACGCGACCAGCGCCAGGATGCGCGCCAATGGCCGTTCGCGTGGAACCAGCCAGGCAATTGCCGTGCCGATGCCGAAGTAGATCGACAGGCCGAAAGCCAGCCCGCTACTGGCGAAAGGGACCAGCCACCAATATTGGTCGATCGCGACAAAGAGCGCGAAGGTCAGCCAATAGAGGCTGAATGCCAGATAGCCGAAGCTGAACAGCCACCCCAACCAAAGCGCGCCAATCTTGGTCTTTACCCCGTCCAGCATCCAGATCAGCACCGGGATCGTCAGCCACAGCAGCGGCAATGCATCAGCGGGAGGCAGGGAGATCGAGGCGACTGCGCCTGCGGCAATTGCGGTTAGGTTTCGGCGCCAGCCCGTCAGGCGGCGAAAGGCGTCGGCCAATCGAACGATGGGCCGCTTGTCGTCGGACGATGCCGTCATTTCGGGGTGGGGGGTGGCGGTGGATTGCGGACGCGAATGCGTTTGATCCGGCGCGGGTCAGCGTCGATGATTTCAAACTCCAGTCCCGAGCCGGGATGAGTCAGAAGCTCACCACGGCTTGGCACCCGGCCGGCCAACGAGAACACCAGCCCACCAAGCGTATCGACCTCATCTCGTTCGTCCTGGTCCAGAACCGGTCCGACACGGGCCTCGAAGTCCTCGATGGGGACGCGTGCGTCGGCAAGCAGTGAGCCGTCAGATTTTTCGAGCAGGGCCGGCGTTACCGTGCGGTCGTGCTCATCGGTGATATCGCCGACGATTCCCTCAACCAAGTCTTCGATCGTTATCAGCCCATCGATGCCGCCGAACTCATCGATGACGAGGGCCATGTGCTGATGCGTTTTGCGCATGTCGAGCAACAGATCCAGTACGCGCATCGAGGGCGCCACGATCGACACCGGCCTGACGATGGCTTCGAGCGAGAAATCGCCACCGCCGGCAATAACCGCCAACACATCCTTGATGTGGACGATTCCGGTCACGTCATCCAGTGTTTCCCGATAGACCGGAAGGCGGCTATGCGAGCGCGCTACCAGCAAATTCAATAACCCTTCCCGGTCGGTCCCGGCCTCGACGGCAACGATATCGGCACGCGGGACCATCAGTTCCGATACCGGCTGGTCACGAATTTCGAGAATGTTTTCGATAAGGCGGCGTTCGTGAGACCTGTCCGATTCGGGCAGCGCGGCATCATCTTCGCCAAGCGGCGCCAGTGCTTCCCGCTTCCCCAAATGAGTGCCACGAAACAGAGATCGCAGACTGCTCATCAGGTATCGCCGCTGTTGGAAGCCTGGGGTACATAGGGATCGGGAATGCCCAGATTGGCCAGCAGCGAGACCTCGGCGGCTTCCATTGCGTCAGCCTCCGCCTCGTCTTCGTGATCGTGGCCGATCAAATGAAGCGCAGCATGAATCGCCAAGTGCACGACATGATGCTCCAACGGTTTCATATCCCTGATACTTTCCGCCACCACGGTATCATAGCTCATCACGATATCGCCGATCAGCCAGGGAAAATCCTGATCTGTAACCGGCCCCGGGTCTCCCAGCGGAAATGACAACACATTGGTCGGCTTATCGCGCCCGCGCCAGTCGCGGTTGAGCCCTTGAATGGTGGCGTCGTCGACCAGCCTGACGCCGACCTCGATAGTGCGGTTGCCCGCTGGCAATCCAGACAGTGCAAGCGGTAGCGCCTTCTCGAGAAGAAGCGACACATTCGGCAAAGCCCGCAGCCACCGGGGATCTTCGGTTTCCAAAACAATGTTGAGCTTCGGTTCCGCCTTTTTCATTGCGTAGAGCTATCCGGACAAGCGCCGAGGGCTTTCGCATAGGCCCGGATGATGCGGGCGACCAACGGTAGACGTACCACGTCGGAATCGTTGAATTGCACGATGCTGACACCTTCGACGTCGCGCAATATCTCGATCGCGTCGTTCAGGCCGGACCTGATGCCCCCCGGCAGATCGATCTGGCCTGGGTCTCCGGTTACCACCATGCGGCTGCCTTCGCCCAGGCGGGTCAAAGCCATCTTCATCTGGACGGTCGTGGTATTCTGCGCTTCGTCCAGGACGACGAAGCAATGGGCCAGTGTCCGGCCGCGCATGAAAGCCAGCGGGGCGATCTCGATTTCGCCCGTTTCTATGCGCTTTTCCACCTGTTCGGGCGAGAGCAGGTCATTCAGGGCGTCATAGATGGGGCGCAGATAGGGGTCGATTTTTTCGCGCAGGTCGCCGGGCAGGAATCCGAGGCGCTCTCCGGCCTCGATCGCCGGGCGGGAAATGACGATGCGGTCCACCTGGCCGTTCTGAAGCGCGGCCACAGCCTGGGTCACGGCAAGATAAGTTTTGCCCGTTCCCGCCGGTCCGATCCCCAGCACCAGTTCGGAATTCTCCATTGCCCGCATATAGATAGACTGGGTCGCAGTGCGTGCGGCGATGGTCTTTCGGCGAGTTCGGATGACTGGTGCGACAGTCGCCTGGGGGGCTTCGGCAGGGGTTTTCAGGCGCAGGGCGGCGTCGATTTCGGCGGGGCCGATCGGTTCGTCGTTGGAGGCGCGCAGCCACAGAGCGCTCAAGACCGAGCGTGCCGTTTCGGCCGAATGGGCGGGGCCGGCGATGGAGACGACATTGCCGCGCGTCGCGAGCTTGACCCCCAATTGCCGCTCGATCCGCACCAGATTGGCATTGTGCTCGCCATAGAGAAGAGGCAGCAAACGATTGTTATCGAAGGATATTTCGATGTCGTGGCGGGCTTTGGCGGTCAAGCGACCATCCCGTGCGGTTCAGTGGGAACCAGCGTCCCGGTCAGGCTGAGCGCCCGTCCGTCCTCGATTCTCACATCCACGATCTGGCCCAGAAGATGCCCCGGCGCGGCCACATGGACGGACTGCATATGGGGGCTGCGCCCGTGCAATTGCCCCGTTTTTGACCCCGCACGATCGAGCAATACCCGCGCAATTTGCCCAACGCACTCGCGATTGAAGCGCATTTGACCGGCCAGAATTGCCTCCTGCACCCGCGCAAGCCGCGCGGACTTCACATCCTCCGGCACAGCCTCGGCTGAGGAAGATGCCGGCGTGCCCGGACGCGGGCTGTATTTGAAGGAATAGGCCTGGGCGAACCCCACTTTTTCGATCAGGTCCAGCGTCGCCTGAAAGTCCTTCTCCGTCTCCCCGGGGAAGCCGACAATGAAATCGCTTGACAGCGCGATGTCGGGCCGCGCTGCGCGCAACCGTTCGATCACGGCCAGATATTCGGCCGCCGTATGTTTCCGGTTCATCCGCGCCAATATCCGGTCCGAGCCGCTTTGCACCGGCAGATGCAGAAAGGGCATCAGCGCCGGAACGTCGCGATGGGCGGCGATCAGCTCCTCGTCCATGTCGTTGGGGTGCGAGGTCGTATAGCGGATGCGTTCGATTCCCGGGATCTGCGCGACCGAGCGGATCAACCGCCCCAGCGTCCAGCTAGCCCCGTCCGTTCCTGTCCCGTGATAGGCGTTGACGTTCTGGCCCAGCAGCGTCAGTTCCCTGACACCGCTCAGCGCCAGCCGCCGCGCCTCGACCAAAACATCCGCCGCAGGGCGGGAGAATTCGGCGCCGCGCGTATAGGGCACAACGCAAAAGCTGCAGAACTTGTCGCAGCCTTCCTGAATGGTCAGGAAAGCGGTCACGCCGCGTGGGGCGGCCTCTTCGGGCAGATGGTCGAATTTCGATTCGACCGGAAAATCCGTCATCAAAATCGGTTCGCCCTTGGCGCGCGATGCTCTGGCCACAAGCTCGGGTAGCGAGTGATAGCTCTGCGGCCCGACCACGATATCGACATGGCGGGCGCGTGTCGTAATCACCGGCCCCTCCGCCTGGGCGACGCATCCTGCGACGGCCAGAATCATATTGCCCCCGGCATCGGCCTTGGCCTGCTTGGTCTCCTTCAGCCGGCCCAGTTCGGAAAACAGCTTTTCCGTCGCCTTCTCGCGAATGTGGCAGGTATTGAGGATGACGATATCCGCCCCCTCGGCCTCATCCACTGGGCGATAGCCCAAGGGCGCCAGCAGATCGACCATCCGCTGGCTGTCATACACATTCATCTGGCAGCCCCAGCTGCGCACATGGACCGTCTTGTTTGGGACATTCTGATCAGGCGGCGGCGACAATAGCTTCTCCTTCGTCGGCATGTTCCGGCGACACCGCGGTGCCGGCCCTGCCTGTAATCGCCCGTACGACGCCTTGCTCGACTTCCGCTTCGCATTGGGCGCAGATCTGCTTGCGGCTCATGCCGCCGGCCTTGAAGGCCGCATGGAACTCGACCTCGACAGTGATCCTGCCGGCTTTGACCGCGGCCCATACATGGGGGGCCAGCGGCATGTCGCCATACCAGGCGTAAAGCGGCCGCATCGCGCGGCCCAACGGCATCCCGTCCAGCTGGGTGGCGATGATCGAAATCGGCTGAATCGTCAGGTTCAGGTCCGGCGGGGCCTGTTCGGCGACCGAAAACAGAGATGATTTGAACGGCAGCAGCCGGTTCCCGTCCGAGGTCGTGCCCTCGGCGAACAGCACCAGACTGTCCCCGGCGCCAAGCCGCCTGCCGATCTCATTCGTATGTTCGCCGACATTCACCGGATTGCGGTCGATGAAGACGCTGCGCTGTAGTTTCGCCAGCCGCCCGACCAACGGCCAGCCCATCATGTCGGCCTTGGCGATGAAGGAACAGACAATCAAAGACCCAAGAATCTGAATGTCGAAATACGACGAATGGTTCGAGACGAACAAAGTCGGGTGGACGGCCGATGGCGTGCCCCGCACGACGATGTTCAGCCCCAATATCCTGCACGACCAGCGATGATAGGTCCGTGGCACGCTGCCGGCCATCGGTCCGCCGAAGGCCACCGCGACCGCCTGAATCGGCATCATCACGAAGGTCAGCAGAAGGAAGGGGATCAACCGGCTCAATCCGAGCAGCCAGGAGCCGTTCATTCGTCGATATCGCTCGTGCTGGCCGGTACTTCGCGTCCCAACTGGTAATGCTTGGCATATTTGTCGGTGATCATGTCGGTCTTCACGATGATGCACACATCGGTCGTGCCGAACTGCTCGTCGATCACCGCCCCGTCGCCGATGAACCCGCCGAAGCGCAAATAAGCCTTCAGCAACGGCGGCACTTCGAACAGTGCCGTCGTCGGGTCGATCTTATAGGAGGGAAGCCGCTTCATTTCGATATATCGCTCCGGCACCGCGACCGCGCGCAGCGCCGGCGGGGCCAGGCAGTAATAATAAAGATACGACAGCGGCAGCGCCAAAGCCGAAGGGTCTGTCCCCGGCAAGCTGGCGCAGCCGAACATCACCTCGATCTTATAGCGCGCCGCATAGGCCGATATTCCCCGGAACAACAGCGTGATTGCCCGTCCGCGATAGGTCGGGGCGACGCAGGCTCGGCCCAGTTCCAATATCTCGCCCGGATAATTCATCAGCGGGGAAATGTCGAACTCGCTGGCCGAGTAGAAGCTGCCGCGCCGCGCGGCCATTTCCCGCCTGATCAGCCGGTATGTCCCGACCACCGAATCGTCTTCCGGTAGATTGTGATCGATGACCAGCAGATGGTCGCAAACCGTATCGTATTCGTCGAAATCGCGAAGCTCAGCCTCCATCGCCTCCGTCGGCTTGGCCCCCATCTCGCGATAGAAAATATCGTACCGCAGGCGCTGCGCCGCTTCGATCTCGGCAAGCGTCTGCGCCAGACGAACTTCCAGGCTGCCCGATCGGATGGAACCGAGCCGGGTGAGATCGGCGCTAACGTGCGACATGGCTGAGATCCGCTTGTGCGGCTCCGGTTTGGTAAACCAAGTTTGGCGGCTCGCAATAACACACTCTCCGCCCGACGAGCGAGCAGGTTAAGTTCGGCGGCTCTGGCGTTTCTGTCGGCATGAATAGGTCGATCATACATGCCGCCGCGCCCGGTTTCCAGAAGATCAGACGTCTTTGCTTAAAATCAGCGCGTCGACCGGGCCGCCGTGGGTGCGGTAATAGCCGCGTCTGCGACCCGCGTCGGTAAAGTGGAATTCCCGGTAAAGCCCGATGGCCGCCGTGTTATCGACCGCCACTTCCAGCAACAGCCGACGCGCGCCGGCGGCTGCAACCGCGGTGATTGCCGCCTCCATCAGCATCCGCCCGGCCCCGGCCCTGCGCCGTTTGGGCAGGGTGCAGACGGTCAGAATCTCCGCCTCGTCCGCCGCGACTCGCCATAGGATCAGACCGACCGGCTCATCCCCCGCCATCGCCAGATGGCCCGCGGTGCCTTCTATGCCCAATAGCTCGGCAAAGCTTCTCGCGTCCCACGGTTCGTGAAACCCCACCGCTGCATGCAACGCCGCGGCGACTTCCGCCATGGCCGGTTCGATGGGAATGATGCTGACGTTCATCGCGCCTTGGCGGGGATCGCGTCGGGCGCCCGCAAATAGAACGGGGCAGGGGCCGCGCCGGTATCGCGTGTCTCCGCCAGCCGCGCGACGATCGCCGGGTCCACGTCCATGCCCCAGCTTGTTGCCGGGTTCTCAAGCGACATTGCCAAATGTGGGGCGAGGGTTGCCGCGGCGCTGCCGATGATCGCCAGCGGACCCGGTCCGGCCCAGCCAGCGACCGCCTGGGGTGCCAGCATCGCCGGCTCGCCCGATGCCGCGCCTGTTTCGTCGAACATCTGCACGAACTGCTCCGCCCGGCGCGAATCAATCGCGACCAGCAGGCGTGGTGCGGCGATGCCGCTTTCCACTGCGGCGGTGGCCAAAGCCTCGAACACCGTGACTCCGACGATCGGTCTGCCGGTTCCCAAAGCCAGCCCATGCGCCGCCGCCAGCGCAACACGGATGCCTGTGAACGACCCCGGCCCGGTGGTGACCGCGAACCGGTCGATATCGCTGAAGCCAAGCCCGGCTTCTTCGAGCAGTTCGATCAACAATGGAACCAGAAATTGCGCATGTCCGCGATCGGCCGCAATTCGCCGCGCGGCGGCAACCCGGCCCCCAACCGTCAAAGCGGCGGCGCACTGCGCCCCGGCGCAATCGAAAGCAAGAATGCGCATGGCCTAGATCAACGTTCCTAAGTTCGCGTATTCACCGCCCAACCCTTCCCCGTCCAGGGGGAGGGCTTTAGTTCGCGAATACTCATGTTCCCTTGATGGGGGAGGCGAGGTGGGGGTGATACCAGAGCTGCAGAACCGGCATGGCAATAGCCGGCAGTGAAACGCCTAAGCCGCGACGGCGCGCACTTCGCGGACTTCGGGAATATAATACCGCAGCATATTTTCGATCCCGGCCTTCAGCGTCGCGGTTGAGCTGGGGCAGCCTGAGCATGATCCGTGCATCTGCAGAAAGACCACGCCGTCGGTGAAATCATGGAACACGATGTCTCCGCCGTCCTGCGCCACTGCGGGCCGCACGCGTGTTTCGAGAATTTCCTTGATCTGCGCCACGATCTCGCTGTCCGGCTCGCCGGCTTCCACGGCTTCGGCCGCTTCCACCGCCGGCAGGCCCGAAGTGTAATGATCCATGATCGCGGCCAGCACTGCAGGCTTAACTGCGAACCATTCGGCATCCGCCGCCTTGGTGACCGATACGAAGTCGCTGCCAAGGAACACTCCGTCCACCCCGCCCACGCCGAACAGCGACCGGGCCAAAGGCGAACGCCCTGCCGTGTCGACAGTCCGGAAATCCGCAGTGCCTTCCGGCATCACGATTCGCCCGGGAATGAACTTCAGCGTAGCCGGATTGGGTGTGTCTTCTGTCTGGATAAACATGGAACTGCCTTCACGTTACGGACGCGGCTGTGGCGCGTGAAACCTGTGTTTAGCACAAATGGGCGCGCAGCATCAGGGGTCAAGCGGGCAGGCATACGACGGCTCCCTCCAAGACCTTCTCCCATCGGGTGAGAGGGAGGGACCCGCGCAGCGGGAGGTTGATCAGCTTGCCCGGGCAAGCCCAGGATATTCGCATCGCCCGTCGCTCTCCGCTATTCTTCAAACGCATCGAATCAGGAGCGACCTTATGGAAGTCAAATATCTTGCGAACGCCACGTTCCATGTCTGGGGCGAGGAAGGCACCAAGCGCCGATTTCTGCAATTCCGGCATGCGGGCCTGCCCGAAGATTCGGTAACCTTCGTTCTCGAAGAACAAGAGATCGCCCAGATTCGCTATGCCCTAGAGGTAGATCTGCCCGAGGGCGCCTATACCCCGGCGCATGCAGTGGACGAGAGTTGAGAGGAAGTTAAACCAATCGAACCTCGAACCTATTGCGGTATATCCACGAACTGCACGTCCCGCGTAATTTTATGATCGGCCTTCGGTTTTTCGCAGTCGACCGAGTTATCCCTGTGGCAACCTATATAGCGAAGCGTTACGTCGGCCCTTCTGACCGGTAGCACGGTAGTCATAGGGATTAGATCGGCCGCAAAAATCGCAACCGTCTGAGGTATATCGCCAGTGCGGCCGATCAGTGGTCCGATATTGTAGAGAGGAGGGTTTGCGGCTTCAGTTGCCGCGTTAATGCAGTGACCGTCGCCATTGGCACAGTCACCTGTCCAAAGCCTAACTTCCACCCTAGCAAATTCGAACGACGCGTACTGGTCTGAAACCAGACAGGCGACGACGTGGTAATAGTTACCCGAGCGGCTGACGATGATTTCTCGTACTTCGGGGTCAACGCCATTCTTGATCGGCGCCAAGCAGGGTGTGCCAACGGAGTTTGGCGGGCTTTGGAACTTTCCCGCTGCTGGTCGGCTGCTCGACTGCGGATTCGGGCTCGGATGCAACAAAGCCGAGAGATAGTGGCCCTGCTCGTATGGATCTGGGGAATGAAAGAAATGCTCAGGGCAGTCGTCTGTGCGATATTGTTCGTCGGCACTGTGGGTGGAGTTGGATACGCATTTCTGAATATCCACCTGAGCGATAAATTGCGTTGGTTGTTGTTCCTTTCGCAACGCAACGCCCACATTTGCGATGGAAAAGCCTAAGGTCTTATGCCCCGCGTCCCGGAAGGGCGTGTGTCCAGCGGCCCCATTTACCCCGAGCAATCCGCCGTTGTCGCCGAATAGGGCCATTCCCCAATTCAGATAAGAGCCTTTCAAGTAATTGTTCTGAGACTCGCCGAATACCAGGCAGGCTTGGGGCAAAAAAAATCGCGTGCTCGCGGTTTCGCTGGTCGTCATAGTAGGCTTGCGAATTGTGGGGTCGTGTTCGCCCGGACCCGGCAAGGCTTCACTTTCGGGGCACGGCTGCATTACCGGCGATTGTGAGAAAGCCGGCTCTGCCAGACTCATCGTCGCGAGGAAATGAAGTGCAAACCCGATGCGGCGGCACAGTCTCTGCGTCATGTCTTTGCCGCGCTTCTCGGCTCGCCTTAAGTCGCGCTTGAAGCGGCCCCATCTGACCGGGGTCAGCAAATCAGATGCCCAAATCCTTGAACAACTCTTCGGCTGAAGCGAAGCGTTTGCCTTTGCCCGCCCGCAATTCCGTCATGGCGCGCCGGCTTTTGCCGTTCGGCGCCTTAAGGTCGAACGGCAGACGCTGCTCGTCGGCCACTCGCAGCAACAACAGGCGGATGGCATCGGATATTGTGAGGCCCATCGCGCCCAGGGCAGCGGCAGCGCGCGCCTTCGTATCGGCGTCGATCCGTGAGCGAACGATGGCGTCTGCGGTCATAATCAATTCCTCAAGGTTGTGGCTCTAATGTAGCTACAGATTCAGGACAAAACAAGTTCGCCCTAAAACCTCTCCCCCACCATTTCCTCGCTCTTGGCCCACAGGGTCTTGGCGGTGTCGGGGTTTAGAGCATAGGCGCCGACGCCGCCGCTGGATGCGGGGCTTTGGGCAGTTTCGGCTACGTGGCAGTCTTCGCAATAGCGCCCGCCCACCTGGTCCGCGGTGGCGACGAATCCGGCCCATACCGTCGTCGCCGCGCCCTGCGGCACGGACTTATAGCGGAACTTGGGCGCGCCAGACTCCTCGCTGGACTTGATCGCGGCCATCAGGGTTTGCACGACCTGCGGCGTCATATGGCGGCCCAGTTCGGTGTGGATCGCGCCCGGGTGTACGGCGGTGGCGCGCTTGCCTTCCTGCCGGTGGCGTCGGTCGAACTCGACCGCGAACAGGATGTTGGCCGTCTTCGACCGGCCATAGGCGGCAAACTCCGAATAGGGCGCGCACTCGAAATTGGGGTCGTCCAGGTTGACGTCAGAGTATCGGTGGCCGCCCGACGACAGATTCACCAGGCGCCCGCCGGGTTTCAGCAGGCCGGCGATCCGGTTCACCAGCACAAAATGGCCCAGATGGTTGGTGCCGAACTGGGTTTCGAATCCGTCGGCGGTCTTGCCCTGCGGGCAGGCCATGACGCCGGCATTAGCGATAATGACGTCGAAGGGTCGGCCCGCCGCGACCAGCCGGTCGGCGCAGGCGCGCACGCTGGCAAGCGACGCCAGGTCCAGCGCCTCCAGAGTCAACCCGGGGCCGATCCCCGCCGTCGCCGCGCGGGCCTTGTCCAGGTCGCGGGCGGTGCCCACTACCTCGGCACCATGGGTGGTCAGAACGCGCGCCGTCTCCACGCCCAGCCCTGCCGAAACCCCGGTCACCAGCACGCGTATGCCGCTGAGGTCGACGCCCGCCAACACCTCGTCCGTCGTCGTGTCTTCTCCGAAAATCTTGGTCATGGGTCTTTTCCTTCAGAAATCATAAACTGCGTGGTGCCTAAGGCTTTATCGCACCCTCCATCCGGCTGCTGAAGTCCCAACTGGTCAGGCGCTCGGGCGTTATGCGGATCGCCACCTCTCGGTCCAGGTTGGAAAGCAGCATTCGCGCTAATCCGCTGGCCGGGTCGATCGAATATCGCGTCAGCAGGCGCCGCAGAATCGCCTCGCCCAGCAACGGGTAAAGCATGGCCCGCCCTTGCCCCCGCACCCCGCGATAGGGTGGGGCATCCGCCGCCAACTCGAACCCGCATCTGGGTTCGCGCGTCAGATATCGTATCAACCGGGCCTTGCGGTTGGTCGCGCACCACAGGCTGCCCTCGTCTGGCAGAAACCACAGCGACATCACCAGCGGGCCGCCATCCAAATCCTGCACCGCAAGGCGCAGCGGAATGACCGCCTGTTCGATGTAATCCTCTGCCTGCTGCTCCGTCCAGGGCCCGCTCTGCCGCATTCCCGTCCTCGCGCGTTAAAGGCTGCGCAAGGGTGCGCCCGCCGCGATGTCTTCGGCCCGCATCGTTACCATGGCCCGCGTTTCCGGATGGGTAAATATATGCAGTTGCCGTTCCCTTATGCCCTGCAGGGTAATCTGGGCGACTTCGGTCGGGCTTTTGCCCGCCGATATGCCGGCGACATACATCTTGCGGAATTCTGCCAGCGCCGGGTCGGCCTCAGACCGTTTGACATGCCCCAGGGGGGCGTTGCGCTCGTCATTGACGATCGCCGTGTCGACAGAGGCGGGCAGCAGAACCGATATGCCGACATGCGGCTTTGTGGTCGCAAATTCACGCCACATCCCCTCGCTCAGCGCGACCACGGCGGCCTTGGCCGCGTTATAGGGATGCAGAAATTGATAGGAATATATTCCCGCGACTGAGGCGGTGTTGACGATATGCGCCTCGTCCTGGGCATCCAATATAGGCATGAATATGCGGCATCCGTGGATCACGCCCCACAGATTCACCCCAATGATCCAATCCCAGGTCGCCGCCCCGGTGGTCTCGAACCGCTGAAAGCCGCCGACCCCGGCATTGTTGAACAGCAGATTAACGGCGCCGAAGCGCGCGACCGCGGCATCGGCCAGGGCCTTAACATCTTCCGCCTTGGACACGTCGGTGCGCTGGGCCAGAACCTCGCGGCCCGCGGCTTTAAGCTCCGCTTCTGCGGCTTTCAGCGCGGCTTCGTCCACATCGGCGATAACCAGCTTCATCCCCTCGGCCCCGAGACTGCGGGCAAGCGCAAGCCCGATACCGCTGGCGCCGCCGGTAATCACCGCAACCCGCCCTTTGAATTCCCGCATTGGTTCCCCCGCATTAATTAGACCGTTGCTTGCGCCCCGGCTTTGAAACCCACGATAGCCCAGCATCCCATTCCGGCAACAGCGAAAGTGACGCGCAAAGCGGGTCGATTTAACGCCGTGACCGGCTAAGATGGGCGCCGAAGCTATCGCTCTTCAGGAAAGCCGCCATGCCCGACACCGCCTTGTCCCCGTCATTCAGCCTGAAACATCCCGACCGGCTGTTCATCGACGGCGCCTGGGTAAAGCCCGCGGCCGACGGGCGGATCGATGTCATCTCCCCCAACAGTGAGGAACTGGTGATCCGCGTCGCCGAGGCGCGGGAGGCGGATATGGATCGCGCCGTCGCCGCCGCGCGCCGGGCCTTCGACACTGGACCCTGGTCGCATCTTTCCCATGCTGATCGCGCCGACAAGATGCGCGAAATCGCCCGCAACCTGCGCGCCCGCAATGCGGAGCTGGCCCATGTCTGGACAGAGCAGATGGGCGCCTTGTCGGCCTTCACCCGCAATGTTGGGAACGATTGCGCATCGATGTTCGAATATTATGCCGGCCTTGCCGCCACCTTCCCGTGGGAGGAGGAACGCACGCCCGGCTTCGGCGGCGGCGTCTCGATGGTGGTGCGCGAACCTGTGGGCGTGGTCGCAGCGATCTGCCCCTGGAACAGCCCGCTCGCCTCGATGACCCGCAAGGTCGCTCCGGCGCTGCTCGCCGGTTGCACGGTCATTATGAAGCCCTCGCCGGAAACGCCGCTGGACGCCTATATCCTTGCCGAATGTATCGAGGCCGCGGGCCTGCCCGCCGGCGTGGTCAATCTGGTGCCCGCGCACCGCGACGCGGCGGATTATCTGGTCTGTCGGCCCGAGGTCGATAAGGTCGCCTTCACCGGCAGCACCGCCGCCGGCCGGCGCATCGGCGCGGTCTGCGGAGATCGCATTGCCCGCTTCAGCCTTGAACTTGGCGGAAAATCGGCGGCAATCGTGCTGGACGACATCGCCATATCCGATGTCGTCGCCACGCTGACGCCGGGCATGTGCCGCCTGAACGGCCAGGTCTGCGCCTCACTCACCCGCGTGGTGGTCTCGCAAAAGCGCCATGACGAATTCGTCGATGCCTTTGCTGAAAGCATGCGCCACATCCAGGTCGGCAATTCGACCGATGCCGCCACTGAGCTCGGCCCAGTCGCAATGAAGCGGCAGTTGGACCGGGTCGAGGGCTATATCGCCAAGGGCAAGGCCGAGGGGGCCAAACTCGCCACCGGCGGCGGCAGGCCCAAGGGGCTGAATCGCGGCTATTTCGTTGAGCCCACCCTGTTCGCCAATGTCGACAACGCAATGACCATCGCGCGCGAAGAAATCTTCGGCCCGGTGGTCAGCGTCATTCCCTACAGCGACCTGGACGATGCGCTGCGCATCGCCAATGATTCGATCTATGGGCTGAACGGCGCGGTCTTCACCAACGATGTTGAGCAGGCTTACGATGTCGCCCGTGGCGTGCGCACCGGCACCTTTGCCCAGAATGAATTCAAAATCGATTTCGCCGTTCCTTTCGGTGGCTTCAAGCAATCCGGCATTGGCCGCGAAGGCGGACCTGAGGGGCTGATGTCTTATCTTGAGCTGAAATCGATCCACCTGCCGCGCCGCCCGACAAATCTGCGCGGATAGGCGGGGCCCGGCGGGGTTCAGCTGATCGAGTCGATCTGCTCGTGCGTCAGGTTGCCCGGTACGATGGTCAGCGGGATGCGCAGCTTCGTTACGCCCTTGCTGGCCAGAAAGCTGACCAGCGGTCCGGGCCCTTCCGGCCCGGTGCCGGCGGCCAGCACCAATATCGAGATCGACGGGTCTTGTGACACCAACTCGATCAACTCATCGCGCAGTGAGCCTTCTTTCAAATAGATGACCGGGATCGCCCCTGTTTCGTCCATCACTGTGCGGGCCAGCCGCTGCAGCAACTGCTCTGCCTCCTGCCGGGCCTCTTCGCGCATCAACGCCTCAATGCTGGCCAGGCCGTGGCTTTCCTCACGCGGGATCACGCGCAGCAGCGCGACACGCCCGCCGCTGCGCTGCGCCCTGCGGCTGGCATAATAGAGCGCCACGGGCATCTCGACGCTGTCGTCGACGACAACCAGAAAGACACGCGGCGTTTCGGTCTTGTCCATTGTCTATACTCTACGAAAAACTGCGCTCGCCGCCCAGCCTGCTGCGACGGCGAAGGCCAGGGCGCCGAATCCGTACAGGGACGCATGGCGGTGGGCGACGACGAAGACCCCGTTTGAAAAGCCGATCCGGCTGACGATCAAGGTGGTGGTCTGGGCGCTCACCACCTCGCCGCCCGAGAGAAGATCGACTTCGACCGAATAGCTGCCGGTCGGCACATTGGCCGGAAAAAACATGTCGGCGCGAAACAGATGCTCGCCTAAGAACGTCACCGGCGCGACTTCGGCCCGATAGAGATCGATCTTTTCCTCATTTGCCAGCAAGGCCGCGCGGAATTCGCTCAGCCGCGGCTCCGGAATCTGACGCGTCGCTTGCAGCTTTACATTCTCCAGCCCCAGACCATGACGCGCTTGGCTTTCCGGCGACGCAATGTCGGTGAGCGGCCGGGATGCGGCCGCTGCGTAAAAGCTCGGTGCGTCGTGGAAGACGGCGCTGCTGCCGTTGATCCATACGCCCAGAATCTTCTCCTTGCGCCGAACGGTCATATCGGTCGGCGGGCCGCGCACGATCACCGCGATGTCGCCAGCCTTGTCGGTCGAGCCGAACAGCACCAAATTTGCGCCGACAAAGCCGGTGGTGATGCCGATCACATGGCTGGACAGGTCGGCTGTCAGGTTTTGGGCTTTTGTCCCGCCCGAAACCAACGCGGTCATCACCAGGAATGCGCCAAGGTTGGCGGCCTTCATTGGCCGCCCGGGGTGACGACGGAAAACAGATTCTCCGGTTGGGTGAACAGATCGAAGGCCAGCTTCACCGCGACGACCAGCACGATCAAAGCATGGGCCAGCCGGGCGTACTCGGGTTTCAGCAGATGGCTCAGCCGCGTGCCCACCTGCGCTCCCACCACACCGCCGACGATCAGAACCGCTGCCAGAACGATATCGACCGCGTGGGTCGTGATCGCCTGCAAAAATGTCGTAATGCCGGTCGTGAAGATGATCTGGAACAGCGAGGTGCCGGCGACCAGACCGACCGGCATGCCCAGCAGATAGATCATCGCCGGCACCAGAATGAACCCGCCGCCGATACCCATGATCGCCACCATCAGTCCGCCGACGAAACCGATCATCAGCGGCAGAAGGGCGCTGATATAAAGCCGGGACCGGGGAAAGCGCATCCGCAGCGGCAGGCGGTGAAGCGCATTGTGTTCGTGAAGTTTGCGCCGTATCGGCATGTTTCGGCGCAGCACCAGCACCTTGAAGTTATCCACCATCATCAGGCCGGCAACCGCCCCCAGGAAGAGCACATAGGTCAGCGAGATGACCAGATCGATCTGCCCCATCGCCTTCAGCTTGGCGAACAGCGCCACGCCGATCGCGCTGCCCACACCGCCGCCCAGCAGCATGATGACGCCCAGCTTGAAATCGACATTGCGCCGCCGCCAATGGGCGATGACGCCCGAGACCGAGGCGGCGACCAGTTGGTTGGATTGTGTGGCGACCGCAACCGCCGGCGGAATGCCGATAAATATTAGGAGAGGGGTCATCAGGAACCCGCCGCCGATACCCAGCAACCCGGACAGAAGCCCGACCAGCGCCCCCATCGCCAATACGACGAGGGGGTCGACCGGCATCTGAGCGATCGGCAGATAGATTTCCATCAAGCGGATTTTGACAGTGAAAGCGCGGCAGGACCAGCCCCACCGGTCGATGCGCTGACGGTGACCCGGCCGCGTTCACTCGGCCGGGCTTCGCCTTAGTATGGGCAGTGGATCAGTGGTTATCGTGGGTTGTTGTCGTCTCTTGTCTTGTCGATGTGTCGCCATCAGGCGAACTCGTCCGTTCTTCGTGCGAGCGGCTCACTTCCGAGCCATCGGTATGCTGGGTTTTGTGGTGATGGCGGCTGACGCGATGGTGGGTGGTCGTCCGCTGGACGGTCTTGTGCTCGACGCTCTGGCCTTCATCCGGCCCTTGCACGGTGGTGCGCTCGTGGGTCGTCGTCTGCTGCTCTTGAGCGAAGGCGACACCGGTCATCAAAGCCAGCGCCGCGGCGCTTGCCAACAATTGCTTAAACATAATGGCTCCTGGGGTTCGCGGGCGTGGATGCCTTATGGCAGGCAACCCTCGCTCGGGGCGGATGTTCCTCGTAGGAGGCGCGCCCCATTGTGGCGACCCTCCGAAGTCGAGGTAAAAATCCGGCTACCGCGGCAGAAACCCGACCAGCTGCTTCGCTTCCGCCAAAATCGGCTGTGCAATCGCATTGGCCTTGTCGGCGCCGTCGCGCAGGATCGCATCCAGCGCCGCCGTGTCGGCCATCAGCGCATTCATCCGTGCCGCGATCGGTCCCAGGGTTTCGACCGCGGCCTCGGTCAACTCAGCCTTCAGCAACGAGAACTGGGTGCCGGCGAAACGGGCGATTGCCGCGCGCTTCGTCGTATCGCTCAGCGCGGCATAGAGGGTCAGCAGATTGTCCGCTTCGGGCCGGCCTTCCAACTCTTCCGGGTTCGACGGCAGCGGCGCCGGGTCGGTCTTGGCCTTGCGGATCTTCTGGGCGATCAATTCCGGCGTATCGGTCATGTTGATGCGGCTCATGTCCGACAGGTCGGACTTCGACATCTTCCGGGTCCCATCGCGTAGCGACATGACGCGCGTCGCCTCGCCCAATATCTGCGGCTCGGGCAGCGGGAAGAATTCGACGTCATAACGGCGATTGAAGGCACCGGCGATATCGCGGGCCAGCTCCAGATGTTGTTTCTGGTCCTCGCCCACCGGCACATGCGTGGCCTTGTAGGTCAGGATGTCGGCCGCCATCAGCACAGGATAGCCATAGAGCCCCAGAGGCGCGCTCTCCCGGTCCTTGCCGGCTTTCTCCTTGAACTGGGTCATCCGGTTCAGCCAGCCCATGGGTGTCATGCAGCCCAAAATCCAGGCGAGCTCGGCATGGGCTGAGACATGGCTTTGCGCGAAGATGATCGACTTGGCCGTGTCGATGCCTGCGGCGATATAGGCGGCGGCGATTTCTCGGGTCGACTGGGCCAGCACGGCCGGGTCCTGCGGCAGGGTGATGGCGTGCAGATCGACGACGCAGAACAGATTCTCACCGACATCCTGCAGCGCCACCCAGTTCTTGAGCGCGCCCAGATAGTTGCCGAGGTGCAATTGATTGGTCGGCTGCATGCCGGAAAGGATGCGGGTCACAGGCTACTCGATAGGGTTTCGGGTGGGATGGGGTTATCTGCCTTGCTCTCGGCTCCGGTCAAGCCGGTCTTGCGTTCGCGCCGCAAAAGCCCGGTGATATCGCTGAGTTTCGCCGCCCCCGAGAGCACGATGACCCCGCCATAGACCGCAAGACCGCCGCCGACCAGCACTGTTAGGCCCGCGCCCCGGCGGAGCAAATCCGCCGACCACCAGCCGCCCAGGGGCAATTCGATCGCGTAAAGAACTGCCGCCATCAGAGCCGTCGCACCGATGATCCTGGGCAAGACATGCTTCAGCCGCGCGTCGAAGCCGAGCAGTCCGCGTGTCCGCAGGCCCCAGGCCAGCATGGCGACATTGATCCAGGCGGTGATGCCGGTCGCCGCCGCGATGCCGATAACGCCGAAATGGAAGATCAGGACGAAGGACAGGGCGAAGATCGTGTTCAGCGCCACGGTGATCAGGCTGAATTTCAGCGGCGTCTTGGTGTCCTCGCGGGCATAGTAGCCGGTCGACAAAGTTTTGGCCAACACATAGGCCGGTATTCCGGCTGAATAGCCGGCCAGAGCGCCCGCCGACTCCATCGCATTTTGGGCCGTGAAGGCGCCGCGCGCGAATAAAGCCGTCATGATCGGCGCCCCCGCAACCATCAGCGCGATGGCAGCCGGCAGCGACAGCAACAGCGACGCCTCGATGGCCCGCGCCTCGAGCCGCTTTGCGCCCGGCCTGTCGTCCGCCCGGACATGCCGCGCGAGCGCCGGCAGTAAGGCTGTGCCCACCGCTACGCCGATAATGCCGAGCGGCAACTGATACAGCCGTTCGGCATAATACAGGTTCGAGATCGATCCCTTCGGCAGCAATGACCCGATCATCGTATCGATGAAGATGTTGATCTGTACCGCGCCGGCGCCGATCGCCGCGGGTCCCATCAGTGTGAACAGTCTTTTGATGTCGGGTGTCAGGCGAGGCCAGCGCAGTCTCAGCCAGATGCCCGCGCGCTTGCACGAGCCCATCATCCAAACGACCTGGATGATGCCCGCCGCGAACTCGCCCCATGACAGCGCATGGGCCGCGGTCGGGAAGAGAGGGGTCAGCAGCAAGCCGCCGATCAGGGCAAGGTTGAATAGAATCGGCGCCGTCGCGAACGGGCCATAGCGGTCGAGCGCGTTCAGCACGCCGCCCTGCAAGGCGGTGATCGAAACCAGCGTCAGGTAAGGAAAAGTGATGCGGCAGAGCTCAACCGCCAGGCGATAGCGCGGGCTGCCGCGCTCGAAGCCGGGCGCCAGAACATCCATCACCAGCGGCATGAACAGCAGCAGGACGACTGTCAGCGGAATCAAGACCGCCAGCAGCATCGCCTGCGCATCTTCTGCGAATCGTGCGGCGGCGGCACGGCCGTCGGCCTGGGCCGTCTTGGCGAACAAGGGTACAAAGGTGACGCTGAACGCGCCCTCGGCAAACAGACGGCGCAGGAAATTGGGCAGTTTGAATGCTACGAAATAGGCGTCCGACATCCCGCTGGACCCCAGCATGTCGGCAGTCAGCACGTCGCGTATGAATCCCAGCACCCGGCTGACCATGGTCAATCCGGCGACGGTTCTGACAGCACGGGCGAAGCTCATTTGGCGGGGTAGGACCGGGCGGCTAATGGAGGGTCTTGGCGGCGGTCGCCTTCTTGCCGTCCTTCTTGTCCTTGGTCGGTCCATCGTCCAGCGCGACCAGCAACGCATCGCGGATACGCTTGCGCTTCGGGGCTTCGGTGATTTTCAGGCCGAATATGTCCTTGACGTAAAATACGTCGATCACCTTGTGGCCATAGGTCGAAATCTTGGCATTGGCGATCTGCAGGCTAAGCTTGGTCAGCGCCCGTGTAACGTCATAGAGCAATCCGGGCCGGTCGCGGCCATTGATCTCGATGATCGTATGTGTCGAGCTGGCCTCATTGTCGATCAGCACGCGCGGCGTGACCTGGAAATGCCGGGTCCGCTCGGGATTATTGGCTTTCAGGCGCGCCCATTCTTCAGCCGACGCCGGCGTTCCGGCAAGGGCGCGTTCGATCATGACGAGAAGGCGTGCCCGTTTGGTATTCGATAGAGGGTCCCCGCTGATGTCTTGGGCCCAGAACACGTCCAGCGCCATGCCGTTCGACAGGGTGAAAATTTTGGCATCGACGATCGACAGGCCGCACATGGCGAATGCCCCGGCCAATGTGGCGAATAATCCGGGGTGATCTGCCGTATGGATCGTCACCTCGGTCGCGTCGCGCTGTTCGTCTCCACGTGTTTCGATTGCCAGCGCCTGGTTGTCGCGCTCTGCTGCGCGGACCAGCCGGGCCTGACGGGCATGGGTGGCCGCGTCGAACGCCATCCAATAGGCGCGCGATCCTAACGCGGCGAATCGCGCAAATTCCGCATCGTCCCAATCGCGCAGCAGCGCCCTAACCTCCGCTTGAATCTTGGAGACCCGTTCTACGCCCTGGGTCGGACCGACGGCACCGGCCATAAACTCCGCCGTGCGATGGTACAGATCCTCCATCAGCCCGGCTTTCCAGTTGTTCCACCGTCCGGGGCCGACCGCGCTGATATCCACAGTGGTCAGAACAGTCAGTGCCTTTAACCTTTCGGGCGATTGCACCAGGGCAGCGAAATCCTGGACCGTGCGCGGGTCTTCCAGATCGCGGCGTGTGGTCACCCCGGACATGCCCAGATGCCAACGCACCAGCCAGGCGGTGGTTTCGGTTTCCTCTGCCGTCAGGCCGAATCTTGGGCCCAGCCGCTCGGCGATAGTGCCGCCGATGTCGGAATGGTTGCCGCCGCGCCCCTTGCCGATATCGTGCAGGAACACGCCAAGGCTCAGCGCCCGGTTCGATGCGATCTGCCCCGCCAATTCGCAGGCAAGCGGGAATTTGTCGGCTGCCTCGCCATTTTCGATTCGGTTTAATATGCCGACCGCGTTCAGCGTATGCTCGTCGACCGTGTAGTAGTGGTACATGTCGAATTGCATCTGGGCGACGACGCGTCCGAAATCCGGAATGAACCTGCCCAGCACGCCCGCATCATTCATCCTGCGCAGGCTGACTTCCCGGTTGCCGGGTCCCGTCAGAATGCCTTCCAGGAAAAGCCTGTTCGCCTCGGGGTCCGCCCGCAGTTCGGGCCCGATCCGCCGCAAATTGCGGGTCAAGGCGCGCAGCGCATTGGGATGAATGTCGTATCCGCCCTTCTGCGCCGCCGCGAACAGACGGATCATATCGAGCGGACTTTTCGCGAACTGGTCTTCCGAGACGATGTTCAGGCGTGCGCCTTCCAGCGAGAATCCGTCGATCTTGTTGCGTCCGGCGCGCGAGAGCCAAAACCGCGGCTGGCCCAGCGAATCGGCCTCGAATGCGGCGCAGAAGATGCGGGTCAGGTTACCAACATCCTTGGCGACCAGGAAATAATGTTTCATGAAACGCTCGACCGCGACTGCGCCGACATGATCGGTATAAGTCAGCCTCTTGGCGATCTCGACCTGCACGTCGAATGTCAATTTTTCCTCTGGTCGTCGCGCCACAAAATGCAAGTGACAGCGCACGGCCCACAGAAATGCGTCGGCCTTGGCAAACCTTGCCGCCTCTTCACGGCGCAGTAGCCCCATCGGCACCATTGCCGCGACGTCACCGACCCCGTGTAGCGCCCGGGCGATCCATCCCAGCGTCTGCAGGTCGCGCATCCCGCCTTTGCCGTCCTTGATGTTGGGTTCGACCATGTAGCGCGAGTCGCCGACCTTTTTATGGCGCTGGTCACGCTCGGCAAGCTTGGCCTCGACGAATCCGCGGGCGTCCACCGCCTCGACGCTTTTGGCGAAACGCTTATCGAAATCGGCATAAAGCGCCGCATCGCCGGTCAGAAATCGCCGTTCCATCATGCTGGTGCGGATCAGCACGTCGCCCTTCGCCAGCCGCACGCAATCCTCAGGCGAGCGAACTGCCTGGCCGACCTTCAGCCCCAGATCCCACATGGCGTAAAGCAGGAACTCGACGATCTGCTCGGCGCGCGCGGTGCGCTTGTAAGGCACCAGCGCCAGCAGATCGATGTCCGAATAGGGTGCAAGCGGCCCGCGGCCGTAACCGCCGATAGCGGCGAGCGCCACTTTTTCACCAGTAGTCGGGTTGGCGGCGGCGAATACTCTGCGGTCCGCCAGATCGAACAGCGCGATCACGACGTCGTCCATCAAGGCGCCCAGTGCTTGCCCGCAAGCCAGCCCGTCGCTGCTGCGCAGGAATTGCTGCTCGATCTCGGCCCGCCCGGCCTCCATATGCGACTTGACCAACTGCACCGCTTCGTTGCGCAAGGCCGGACCATTGCCGGTTAGGCGCGCCAGAGCTGCACGAAGGTCGGGTTTCGCCGAAACAGGCAAGGATTCGGTGGGTGGGCTAAGCGAGTCCATCGGCGACACTCAGAATCGGAACAATGTTGCGCATTATTGGCACAAGCATAGCAGGAAATTTCCGCTGTTTCGCCATTCCCGGCGATGGACAGTTTCGCCCGGCGCCTTACGCGGTCAATCGGCCAGTGCACCTGCCAGATCGTCGATCAAATCGTCCGTATCCTCCAGCCCGACGGAAAGCCTGACCGTGCCCGCTCTGATACCGACGCGCAGCTTGTCGTCTTCGGGCACTTTCGCGTGGGTTGTGGTGGCCGGATGGGTGATCAAAGACTTGGAATCGCCCAGATTATTTGAAATCAAAATCAGCCCCAGACGGTTCAGCGCGGCAAAGGCCGCAGACTTTCCCCCTTTAACGTCGAAGGCGATCAAATTGCCGAAGCCGGTCATCTGCCGCGCCGCCAGCTCATGTTGCGGATGGCTGGCAAGGCCCGGATAGCGCAGTCCCTCGATCTTATCATGCCCCTCGAGGAAGGCGGCGATCCGTCCGGCTGAGGTCGATTGTGCTTTGACCCGCAGGTCCAGCGTTTCCAGACCCTTTAGTAACAGCCACGCATTAAATGGACTGATGGTCGGGCCGGTGTGGCGCAGGAACGGATGCAGTTTTGCTGCGAACTCATCGTCGCACAATATCGCCCCGCCCAGCGCGCGGCCCTGGCCGTCGATATGCTTGGTCGCCGAATAAACGACGATATCCGCGCCCAGTTTGAAGGGTTTCTGGAAGATCGGCGTCGCGAAGACATTATCGACGATCAGCTTGGCCCCGGCCGCGTGGGCCAGTTCGGCTACGGCGGGGATGTCGATGATATCCAGCGTCGGGTTGGCGGGCGACTCCAGGAAGACATATTTCGCCGGCGTTGCCAGCGCAGCCTTCCATTCGCCCAGGTCCGTGCCTTCGACCATTGTGTATGCCGCGCCATAGTTGGGCAGGATATTCTTGATGATGTGCAGACAGGATCCGAACATCGCATGGGGCGCGACGATGCGATCGCCGACCTTAAGGTCGGCCACAAGCGCGGCGAAAACCGCCGACATGCCGGTCGTCGTCGCAAAACAGCGTGGTGCGCCTTCATAGGCGGCCAGACGTTCCTCGAACATGGCGATGGTCGGGTTTCGAAAGCGCGAGTAGACATAGCGCGATCCTTCGTTAACGAAGGCGGACTCGGCTTCTTCGGCAGTCTTATAAACGAAGCCCGAGGTCATGAAGATCGCCTCGGACGTCTCTTCCGCCTGCGACCGCGTTGTGCCGGCATGCACCATCAGGCTCTGCGGCTTTAAACCGGGACGACGACTACCGAAATCAACCATGACAATTCCTCCGCCGCTTCGTTTGCGGCACAAAAAAACCCCGACCGGCTGTGGTCGAGGCGTTCATGAATAGATGACGGCCAGGACCTTTTAGCGGTTTATTTAACGTGGTCCGCAAGCTGGTCGCTCAAATCCCCACGTGGCGCGGATTTTCGGCCGGGCCAAGGATGAAGTCAAGGGCAGCCTGCCTCACATCGGC
>PLTD01000185.1 GCA_003165335.1 Rhodospirillales bacterium
CAATCATAACGTCATTGCGAGGAGCGTAGCGACGGGGCAATCCAGGCTGCAGTGCATAGGACTCTGGATTGCTTCGCTGCGCTCGCAATGACGGATAAGATAACGGCTGTTACGTCCTACCATCTGGCCGCAACAAACGTTGTAATTTTTCAGTTTTTTCCCGCTCAGTCATGTAGAACGATGGCCCTTAGGACGGGTTTGGTTGCGCTCTACCTATCCTACGGGCTGCGGCGCATCTCGGGAAACAATTCCGCCAACCCCGCACGGCTCGCACCCGCAATCCCCCGCTCCGTCACGATCCCCGTCACCAGCCGCGCCGGCGTTACGTCGAAGGCATAGTTGGCGACCGGGCTGCCGGCAGGCATCAGCCGCACCGTCGCGACCTTGCCGTCCGCTCCCATGCCGGAAATCTCGCTGACTTCGCGGCCGTCGCGCTGTTCGATGGGGATGTCGCGCACGCCGTCGCTCAAGCTCCAGTCGATCGTGGTGGAGGGGACGCAGGCGTAAAACGGCACGCCGTTGTCGTGGGCGGCGAGCGCCTTCAGATAGGTACCGATCTTGTTGCACACGTCGCCGGTGGCCGTCGTGCGGTCGCTGCCGACGAGGCAGAGGTCGACCTGCCCATGCTGCATCAGATGGCCGCCGACATTGTCGGCGATCACCGTATGCGGCACGCCGTGCTGCAGCAGTTCCCAAGCCGTCAGGCTGGCACCCTGGTTGCGCGGGCGAGTCTCGTCGACCCAGACATGGACCGGGATGCCGGAATCATGTGCGACATAGACGGGGGCCAGCGCCGTGCCCCAGTCGACCGTCGCCAGCCAGCCGGCGTTGCAATGGGTCAGCACATTGACCGCCCTCCGCCGACCGTTTGCGGCATAGGCATCCTGGATCAGCCGCGCCCCATGTGCGCCGATCGCCCTACAGGTTGAGACATCCTCGTCGGCGATTCGCGCCGCGATACGGAAAGCCGCATCGGCGCGATCAGACGTGTTTAGCGGCCGAAGTTCCGCCGCCACGGAGTCCAGCGCCCAGGCCAGGTTGACGGCAGTCGGGCGAGTGGCCAACAGCAAGGCACGGGCGCTGTCGAGGCCCGCATCCGACGGGTCGTCCTTCAGCGCCAGCACGAGCCCATAGGCGCCGGTCACGCCGATCAGCGGCGCTCCGCGCACGAGCATCTCGCGGATCGCGTGCGCCGCCTCGCTCAGATTCTGCAGTCGGACGATCTCAAAACGGTGGGGCAGCTTCGTCTGGTCGATGATATCGACCGATCGGCCGTCCTCTGCGGGCCAAATCGTCCTGTACGGGCGCCCGTCAACCCTCACAGGTCGATCTCTTCGACAGCATAGAGAACGTCGTTGAAACTCGTCATCGTGCTGCGCTTCAGGATGAGCCTGCGGCCGAGCGCCAGAACCTTCCGTTCCGCGGCTGCGCGCAGGTCCGGGTCGGCGATGCTCTCCAGATCCTCGACATGGGCCAGGCCCAGCACGCGGCGGATCATCTTGCAGCCGGCAAAGCCCAGCGTGTCGGCAAATAGATCGGCCAGATATCGGTCCTGCATTCGGCCGAGTGCGATGCGGCCTGCCGGGTCTTCGAACAGCTCGGCAGTGAAGGCGTCACCTGTCGCCTCGGTCTCCCACAGCGATTGGAATTTCGTGGCAAAGCCGGTCCACACCAACTCGGCCTGATCCAATATCCAGGTGCGGTAGGCGTCTCCCAAAGCGCCCTGGCGATGGACGCGATGAGCGATCGCCGCGATCAGAAGATTGGCGATCAGGGCGCCGATATCGAATCCCATCGGGCCGAAGAAGGCGAACTCCGGGTCGATAGCGCGCGTATCTTCGTCGGTCACCATGATGGACCCGGTATGCAGATCGCCATGAACGAGCGCCTCGGCGCTGGTCAGGAATTTAAGCTTCAGCGCCTGAACCTCTGCCTTCAACGGTGCGTCCGCGCGAAAGGCGGCGGCATCGTCGTCCAACTGCGGGCTCGTCCAGCGATTGCCGGGGCTGATCCGATAGGGGTCGGTGAAGACCAGATCCTCGGTGATCTTGCACAGTTCTGTGTTGGCGCAGAATTTTTGCATCAGCGATTTTTTGCGGTCGGCCGTCAGATACAGGTCCGATGTCTTGAACAGCGATTCCGCCAGGAACCTCGCCATATGCTCGGCGAACAGGGGCAAATGGCGTCCCTGGAGCAGGGCCTTGCGCAGGATGACATGCGGCTGGAGATATTCCATCACGACTGCCGCGCCCACGCGGTCGGTTGCGAACAGGCGCGGGACCGATCCCGGCGCTGCTCGCGCTTGCTCGGCCAAGGCCAGGGATTCGAAATAGGACCGTTCGAGCGGCAACGGCCAGCTTTCGCCGACCAATCGCATATAGGGCAGGGCCTGCTTGACGATCACCCCGCCCGATGAGCCCTCGATCACGAAGACGAGATTCAGGTTGCCGTCGCCCACCTCGCGGACCCGCCAGTCATCGGGGGAACCGCCCAGCAATTCGGCGACGCTGGGAATGGCTGACAGATATTCCGCCAAACTGCCTTCGTTTAGCGGCTTATAGTCGGTCGTCTGTACGAGAAACGGTTCTTCCACCCTTGGCCTCTTAGGTCGTTTCCGCCTCTGTGCGCCAGTCGCGGCGGCGCGGTCAATGATCTGTAGCACAGGCTCGATTGCCTTCGCTCTGCCGCCGCGCTAGGGGAGGTTATGGATATCCCGATCACGCCCCCAACTCCCCGGGCCGCCGCCACGGTTCTCCTGTTGCGCGACAGTCCCCGGGGGATCGAAGTCTTCATGGCCGTGCGCCATCAAGGCAGCAGCTTCATGCCCGGTATTCTGGTCTTTCCCGGCGGCGCGCTGGATGCCGACGACGCCCATCCGGCGCTGCTCGACGGTGCGTCCTCCGGCGGAACGCCGCCCGACGATGCGGTTTCGCGGATCGCCGGTGTGCGGGAAGTGTTTGAGGAGGCCGGGTTTTTATTGGCCCGTCCAAAGGGTCAGGATGCGCTGATCGGCCACGACCGATACGAACAATGCCTGGACCTGTACCGCGCAAAACTATGCGGCGGCGATTTGGCCTTTTCGGCGATGATGGCCGAGGAGTCGCTTGAACCCGCCATCGACCTGATGGTGCCCTTCGCCCGATGGATCACTCCGGTGATCCGCAAAAAGCGATTCGACGCCCGCTTCTATCTGGCCCGCGCGCCGGAGGGGCAGTCAGGCGCACATGACGATCAGGAACTAATCAGTTCTCATTGGACGACTGTCGCCGACGCGTTGGCTTCTGCCGCGCGCGGCGATAAGAAAATCGTCTTCGTGACCCGCTCCAACCTCGGCCTGCTGGCGAAAAGCCGCACGGTCGATGAGGCTCTGGCAGCCGCCGGCAGCCGCATTGTCGTCCCGGTCCAGCCCGAGCTGTTCGACAGCCCGGAAGGACCGGCCCTGCGCATCCGTGCGGATGCGGGCTATGACGTGACCGAGATTTTGGTCAGGGATGTCGGCGACTGAAGTTGTGCTTCAGACCGCAGCGATGATCGAAATTTCGATCGCGTATTTGGCCGCGGCCAGCTTCGTTTCGATCGTGGTGCGGCAGGGCGTGTTACCGGGCGAGACCCAGCTATCCCAGACGGCGTTCATGTCCGCGAATGTGCCGATGTCGGCGATGAAGACACCGGCCGACAGAATCTTTGTTTTGTCTGTGCCTGCCGCGGCAAGCAGCGTATCGATCTGCTGAAGGATTTCGGTCGTCTGATCGGTCACCGAACCGCCGGCTTTTTCGGTGGCGACCTGGCCGGACAGATAGACCGTATTGCCGTGAACAACGGCCTGACTCATGCGCGGGCCGACATTGATACGTTTGATGGACACGATAGACCTTTCAGCGTCTTGATGGATTGCGACGCCTATATAGACACTTGAAACGAATTTCATAAGCGGCGGGATTTATGCCCACGCCCGTGTCTTAAGTGGCGACGCAACAAACGAGTGGGCGCCGCAGTTGGTGGTGCAGAACGCAGATGAAAAGCGGCAGGAGGACGAAGGGGATGTTCCGATCGACGGTGCTCGCAATCCTGACGATAACGGCTGCGACGACGGGCGCACTTGCCCGGCCTGCCTCACTTGAGGGCAAATGGCGGCTCAACCCTGCGGAAACCGAATCGCTTCCGGGCGAGGAACAGCCGGCTGAACTGGTTATGGCAATCACCAAGGACGACGATCAGTCTTTTCGCTGGACCGTCTCGGTCAAGATGGCGAACGGCGAAGTCGGCTCGACCGGCTTTGTCGGCGCCATTGACGGGAAGCCCTATCCGGTGGCCGGCCGGCCGGGCAACACCTCCACCTTCAGCTGGATGCCCGACGGGTCGCTCAAACAAGTATCGCAGGGGGCGGGCGGCATCTCGGTCGAAACCTGCGGCTTCTCGGCGGATATGAAAAAAATGACCTGCAACGCCCGGCAAACGGATATGGCAGGCCGCGCGGTGGCCTATGTCGAAGTGTTCGATCGCCTCTAATTTGGATGGGTGGCTATTGTGCAGTGCAAAACAAATGATAAGCTCGGTCCAACACGATAAGGTTGCGGCATCGATATGAGTTCAAAGACGTCCCGCTCCGGCCTTCTGAGCAACTACGATTCGGGTGATTATTATTGCGAGCTTTTGGGCTCGGATACGACGCCCCACTCTGTCTTTGATGTCATCGAGCGGCAACTCTCGACGATCTCGGAAAAAGAACTGCGCAATCGCGCTGTCGCCGCCGAGAACGACATGTTCGACCTCGGCGTCACCTTTACCGTCTATTCTGAGAAAAGCGCGATCGACCGGGTCTTCCCATTCGATCTGATACCGCGTGTCCTGTCCGCCAAGGAGTGGACGGAGATCGAGGCCGGGATCAAGCAGCGCGTTGCGGCCATCAACCTGTTTCTGGCCGATATCTACGGCCCGCAGCATGTGCTGAAGGATGGCATCATCCCCAGCCATCTGGTGTTCGGCAATTCCAATTTCCGCAAGGAAATGCAGGGCGTCAAAGTCACCAACGGCGTCTATGTCGCGATTTGCGGCATCGATATCGTCCGCGATCAGGCGGGCCGCTTCCTCGTGCTGGAGGACAATGCCCGCACACCGTCCGGCGTTTCCTATGTCATCGAGAATCGCCGGATGATGCTGCGTGCCTGGCCGGAATTGTTCGACGGTCTGGGTGTGCAGTCGGTTGATTCCTACGGTCCGCGTCTGCGCCAGGCTCTGGCGGAAAGCTCACCTGGCGGAACGAACGACCCGCATATCGTGCTGCTCACCCCCGGCACTTACAATTCCGCCTATTTCGAACATGTGTTCCTGGCGCGCGAGATGGGAATCCCGCTTGTCGAAGGGCGCGACCTCACGGTCATCGACAGCCGAGTCTATTTGCGGACCATCGCCGGGCTTCGGCGCGTGGACACGATCTATCGCCGGATCGACGACGATTTTCTCGACCCGCGGGTTTTCCGAAAAGACAGTATTCTCGGCGTGCCGGGGCTGATGGAGGCCTATGTCGCAGGTAATGTTCAACTGGCCAACGGCGTCGGGACCGGTGTCGCGGACGACAAGGCGGTCTATGCCTATATGCCTAGGCTGATCCGCTATTACCTCAACCAGGAACCCATCCTGCCCAATGTCGACACGCATATTTGCGGCGAGCCTGAAGGGCTGGCATTCACGTTGGCCAACCTGGAAAATCTGGTGGTCAAGCCGGTCGGCGCCTCGGGTGGATATGGGGTGATGATCGGGCCGCGTTCCAGTAGGGCGGAAATCGAAGAGACGCGGGCCAAGATTATCGAAGACCCCAGCAACTTCATTAGCCAGCCGGTTGTCGGATTGTCGGTCTGCCCGACTTTGTGCGACGACGGGATCGAGCCGCGGCATGTCGATTTGCGACCTTTCGCCGTCACCGGTCGCGACACCTGGGTTCTGCCCGGCGGCCTCACCCGTGTCGCTCTGCGAAAAAATTCACTGGTCGTCAATTCGAGCCAGGGTGGCGGTTCCAAGGATACATGGGTCCTCTTTCCTGAGGCGGGTGAATAATGCTGCTCGCACGTCACGCCGAAGCTGCTTTCTGGATGGCGCGTTATGTCGAACGCGCCGAGAATCTGGCCCGCCTTCTCGATGTTCAACAGGTCTTCGCGAATGATTCGCGCGACCCCGCCTCATGGCGGTCGATGCTGTTGCTGAATTCGGACGAAGAGCGTTTTCTGAAGACGCATGAGACAGTAAGCCGGGCCTCGGTTACCCAGTTCTATGTCCTGGATCAGGAAAACCAGACCTCAATTATTTCGGCCGTTCATATGGCGCGGGAAAACGCGCGGGCGCTGCGGCCGCTGATTTCGACCGAGATGTGGACACAGCTTAATGTCTTCCATCGCAAGCTCTATGCGCTGACGCCGGCCGACCTGGGCGAGGCGCGTCTGCCGCGGACCTATGCGCTGGTTAAGGAAGGATGCCAGGCTCATACCGGTATCACTGACGGTACCTTCTTCCGCGACGAGAGCTGGTATTTTTATTGGCTCGGACGCTGGCTGGAACGGGCCGATCAAACGACCCGGCTGCTCGATATAAAATATCACCAGCTTTTGCCCCGCGGCGCCGATGTCGGTTCAGCATTCGATATCGGGCAGTGGAATTCGGTATTGCGCTCCGCTGCCGGCTACTATGCCTATCGGCGGGTTCATTCACGCGCCATGAGCCCGGGTACGATTGCAGGCTTCCTGTTGCAAAATCGCGCCTTCCCGCGCTCCGTTGCCTTGTGCATCAACGACATGGATCGCGGGCTGAACGAATTGCGCTCCCGCTATGGGCTGCGCGGAGGGACTGCCGCGTTAGAGCGTATCGACGAGTTGCAGGCCGAGCTGAACGGCCGCTCGATCGAGGGTATTTTGATCGCCGGTTTGCATGAGTTCCTCGATATGTTCCAGTCGACGCTGGGACTACTGGGCGGGGATATCGCGCGGGAATTCTTCCATCATGAAGAGCTGGTAACCCAGGGGGCGACGCAAAACCAGTAGCTGCCAAGCCCGGTCGAAGCGCTTTTGCCGAGCCCTACCGCGTCGTTCCAGCTTGCTCGAGCTTCATTAGAGACGTGAAACGCGCGACGACCTGCGGATGCAGCACCATGTCGTCGTCGTTCGTGATGACGCTGCCCAGTAAGTTTGCGCTGAACGTTACCGTGTCGCCGATCGCCAAAGTGTCGATGATTTTCCCAATCGGCGAGAAGGATTTGATGAGCGTGTCGTAGGATTTGTCGCTGTCCGTATTTTCCCAGGTCGTGACCGTGACACCGGGCGCTATTTCAAGTTCGAAGGACAGCGTTCCTTCCTGGGTCCTGGTACTTCCTTTGTAGACGCCCACCCAATCCTGCGCGGTATGGCTCAGCCCCATAAAGTTGTGAACGGCGATCTGCAGGTCGACGCGTATATATTTCCGCGCATCGACGCTTTTGCTCGCGCCATATTTCTTCCGGGCCTTTTCGATCAAGCGGATATAGTCGATTTCACGCTGCGGCAGGGGTGCATTTGCCGATGAGGTGATTGCGTCGGGGTCCATCTGGGCTTGGTTCGCCCTTTGGATATGCGCCTGCGTAGGCGGCTGGGTCTGCGCCGAAGCTGTCATGGCGCATAGAGGAACCATAGCGATAATCGGCAGCAATTTCCGCATTGGGTACTCTTAAGTCGCGATCAGACCCGAATTCTTGCCAATATACGCCGTCGCTGTCTGAAAAGCCCTATCGCTGCCAAACCCGTGCCGAATAGAATCATCGAACCCGGTTCCGGGGTTGATGCGACTTGGCCGCCGCCGCCGGTGAGCGAATAGGACGGAAGCGGGTCGTTGAATCCCACATAATTGACCTGCGCGCTGCCGGTATAGTTGTTCGCGATCAGCGCCCCATCAATGTGACCGTTCGAGAAATTGACCGTCGCCAGCGGCGCCAGCAAGGCGCCTTCGAAGGCGAGCGATCCCAGCGTCAGCGTCGTCGCGCTCCCGAAATTAAATAATACCTGGGTGTTGGCGAGCGACCCCAGGTTGAACGAGCCGCCGTTGAAATTCAGGCTGTTGCCGTTGACGTTGATGATCAACCCGGTCGGTGTAACCCCGTTGGCATTTGTAATATTAATACCGGTGATTGTCGCATCGTTGGCGACAGTCAAGTCGATGACGTTTAACCCGTTGCTGTTCAGAGTCAGGTTGATCGTGCCGCCCGCCGAACTGACGGCCGTCGCGCCGCTCAGCGCCGACAGGCTGCTCGATGCATTGGTGATGTCGGTCGAACTGCCGAATACGTCCAGCGGTGCGGACGCGGTCGCAGGACCGCCGCTGGTCTGTGCATTGGCCCAATAGGATGGGTCATGTACCTGGGTCGACGCGGTGACATAGACCGCCGCCGGGCTGGAGCCCCCGTTCGAACTCGCATTCAATGACGAATTTGCACCCGTCAGGTTCAGCGATCCGTTGATCGTGACACCGCTCGATAAATTCGTCGCGGCCCCGCCGACAAAAACATTGCCCCCGATTGAGCCGCTCTGATCGGTCAGGCTGCCGCCGACCACGAGATTTTGAATACCGCCGACGCCGTTGAGGTTGGCGTTGCCACCGACGAACGCATTGCCGTTGATTGAGCCGTAGGTCTGAGTCAGGTTGCCACCGACGATCATCGCCGATGGCCCGGGAATGCTGTTGCCGTTGATCGCGGAGCCGTTGACATAGGCGTTGCCGGCAACTGCAACCAATCCTTGGGTATCGGAAGATTGGAATGGCGCCGCCGCAGTTCCCAGATTGCCGAGCAGGAACATGTTGTATGTTCCGGCGATCGACTGGAGCGTGTCGTAGGGCGTCGCGAACGCGGATGGCGCCGCCAGTAACGCGGCTGCAACTGCAAATTTCAAAAGGTGTTTCGTGCGGCCCATGTCAAAATACCGTTGGTCGAAGCTACTTGGTGCAAGTTTATTTCATCGGCCGTTATCAGGGCGGAGTTGGTATCGTGCAGTCGATCCATAATGCCATTTTATGCAGCAAGAACCATGCCATGGCGATTAAGGCATTGATCGTTAGCGATATTATGACAGGCTGGTCAGCAAGGCAATGTTACTATGTAAAGCTTTCTGACAGGCCTTTAAACAGGGCACGATTGGGAAATCGAACAGTAATTGTCTAAGTAAAAATACCGGCTACGGGAGTCATCGTCGTCGGCTATTCCGCGATGGTGCCGCCTTCCGATCAGAGGTATCAAAATCTTCGGTCACCTGGGTTGGGATAGAGGGGAAAGAATGATGGAGTTCGAGACGCTGGTAACGGGATGGAAGTTTCTCGAGGCACCGCGGGCCGATGCGCATGGCAATCTCTATTTCACCGACGTCACAATTGGCGGCCTGCATAAGCGGTCGCCGGACGGACGGATCCAAAGCTTCCTCGAAGGCCGCACCTGGATCGGGGGCCTGGCCTTCAACGACGACGGCGCAATCGTCTGCGCGGGCCGCAAGGACATGATCCTGTTTTATGAAAAGATCGGTGAAATCCGCACGCTTCTTAGCGAGCTAGACGGTCAACCGGTGGGTGCCGTCAATGACATGTATCCCGATGGGCAGGGTGGGATCATCGCCGGCCTGATCGACGCCAAGAATGTCGGCGCCGGACGCCCGGCTGAGCCGCGTCCGATTATCAGGCTCGATCCGTCGGGCAAGGTCACGCGCTTGTGTGAAGGAATCGGTGTGCCGAATGGCATCGGTTTCAGCCCGGACGGGCGCCGGCTCTATTTATCGGAAAGCTACAAGGCGCTTTGGGTCTTCGACGTCAACTCGGACGGCGGCCTCGAAAACAAGCGCCTGTTCGCCGACATCAAAGACGCGGACGGGCTGGCGGTCGATGCCGAAGGCAATGTCTGGGTGGCTCGTTTCGATTCGTGGGGCGTTACTCGCTATCACCCGGATGGCGACGTGGTGGAGCATGTGAAGGTGCCGGTTAAGGAGGCACAGAGCGTTTCCTTCGGCGGCGAGGATCTCAAGGACCTTTATATCGTTACCGGCAGCAGCTATGCGAACCCGAACAACCTGACCGAACTTACCGGCACGATCTTCCGCGGTCGTAGCGATGTTCCAGGGTTGCCCTTGCCGCTCACCCGGTTCCGCTGAGATTTCAGGCTAGCCGCGCCCTCAACCGCGGTGCCGCGAAATCGAGGAATGCACGAAGTTTCAGCGGTACGCGCCGCCCGCCCGCATGGAGCAGGTTGATGGGCTGCGGTGGGGGTTCGAAGTCTTTCAGCAAGATTTTCAGCGCGCCTGCGCGGACGGCCTCGGCGGTTTGATAGGACAGCAGGCGCGTGATTCCGACCCCGGCAATTGCGGCGTCGACTGCTGCCTCTGCGGTCGAAACGAACAGTCTGGCGCGGATCGGAACTGCCCTTTCCGATGCGCCATACCTGAATCGCCAGATATCCGTCGCCCCAAGAACGTCAGACCCGATGCAGTCGTGTCGGTCGATTTCCGTTGGATCGGTCGGTGTGCCGTTCTCTTCCAGATAGCTTGGGCTCGCGCAGACGACCCGCCGCATGGCGCCGACCCGCGTTGCTATCAGGCTGCTGTCGGGCAAAGGACCGATGCGGACCGCCAGATCGATATGCTCTTCGGCCAGGTTGATGTTGCGGTCCGACTGGACCATCCGGATGTCGATCCTGGGATAGGCTTTCAGGAACTCGCAGATGATCGGCAGCACATGCAGCCGCCCGAACACGATCGGCGCGGTAATGGCCAATTCGCCTCTGGGTTCCTGATATTCGCCCGATGCTGCACGTTCGGCCTCGCCGATATCCTCCAATATGCGCTTACAGGCCTCGATATAGACTCCGCCGGCATCGGTTAGTGTGATTCGGCGGCTCGACCGCATGATCAATGTGGTTCCCAGATGGGCCTCAAGCTCCGAGATCCTGCGGCTGACAGTGGTCAGCGCAATCCCCAGCCGACGCCCGGCAGCCGACATCCCGATTTATGAAAGGTGGTATCTTCCCAATATCAATCGAGGAGTTCTCCGATGGGCCGTCCACCATTGCCCCCGTTCACTGCCGAAACTGCCGCGGTCAAAGTTCGGTTGGCCGAGGATGCCTGGAATTCGCGCGACCCCGCCAAGGTCGCGCTTGCTTATACTGAGAACAGTCTATGGCGGAACCGCGCTGAATTCCTGCGCGGACGAGCGGCGATCGAGGCGTTCCTGACACGCAAATGGAGTCGGGAATTGGATTACCGGCTGGTCAAGGAACTGTGGGCTTTCCATAGAAACCGCATCGCCGTTCGTTTTGCTTATGAATGGCACGACGACAGCGGCCACTGGTTTCGCAGCTATGGCAATGAGAATTGGGAATTCGACGCGGAGGGGCTGATGCGGCTGCGCATTGCCAGTATCAACGACATCCCTGTGGCTGAAAGCGATCGCAAGCTCCACTGGCCGCTCGGTCGGCGACCGGACGATTTTCTGTCGCTCGGCGAACTCGGGTTGTGAGGGCGTCATGGCGACCTATTCCAGCGACGTCGGATTTACCCCCTCGGTAAAGTCTGTCCAGACCCGTAAGGGTTCGCGCCGTGCCTATGAACAAATGGAGGAGGGCGGATCATGGCGAGCAGCGATAACGCCCGACCTCGCCGATTTCATCGCGGCACAGAGCAGCGTCTTTTTGGCAACGGCGAGCGCGGAAGGGCAGCCCTATATCCAGCATCGCGGTGGACCGGCCGGCTTTCTGCATGTGCTGGACGGCAAGACCATCGCCTTCGCCGACTTTGCCGGGAATAGGCAATATATTACCCAGGGCAATCTGGCGGAAAACCCAAAGGCCTTCCTGTTCCTGATCGACTATGCTCATCGCCGGCAGATCAAGATCTGGGGTGAGGCGCGAGTAGTGGAGGGGGATGGCGATCTGACCGCGAAGCTGATGCCGCAGGGCTACAGGGCGCGGGCTGAGCAGGTCATCCTGTTTACGGTCGCTGCGTGGGATGCGAACTGCCCGCAGCATATTCCTCAGCGATTCGAAGCGGCTGACGTGGCGGCGGCTCTAGCGGAGAAGGACAGGTTGATCGCGGCACTCGAGGCGGATCTCAAAGTGCTGCGCGACTTGAAATCAGCGGCCTAGCCGCCTCTTCTTCTTGACGGGGGCCTCTTCTTCTTCCCGAAGCAGAATGTCTTCGGACTCGCAGCACGTCTCCCAGTCCTTATAGGTGACGGCCTTGTCATAGTCGTGAGTATGGACGATTGCGCCGTTATCCACGGCCCAGCCCTCTTCGCGGGCGGCAACCTCGAATGGGCACGGATGCAGGATGAAATCGCGCAGCCGGTCCATCTCATCGGGGTGCTTCAGGAACAGACGCACATAGTCGATCGCCTCAAGCAGGCGCTTACGATCGGCTACCAGTCCGGTGTCGGCGAACGCGTTCAGCGGTTCCGATGCGGCAACTTTGCCCCAGCGGCTCGCGATGTCGCGTGCCTCTTTTTCGCTAATGCCCATTGTTCCGTATGCTCAGGTTAAACAGGTTGTCCGCACAGCGGGTCTATAAATAATCCCATAGACTGCGGTTCGAAAGCCCCTCTGCTTGTGCAAAGCACATATGCGCCGCGTCATCGGGCCGCTACCCAGGCTGAGGTGCCGATGATAGCGCCGCTTCCAGCCTGCTCCAGGCAAGTTCCGAGCCCGGGATGCCGAAGCGTAAGACACTAGGCCTTTCGGCAAATGGCCGAGCCAATATTCCCGCGCGGCCCAGTTTTTCGAACCAACGGCCGGCATCCGGCCTTTCGGCCAGCCGAAACAGCGGCGTCCCTCCCAATAAGGTGAAGCCTGCCCAAGTCAGAAATCGGTCAAGCCTCTGGGCATCCGCCGTCAGGCGCTGGGTCGCCTCACTCAGCCAGGCGCTATCGGCCAACGCCTGCCGCCCGATTGCGATCGCCGGACCTGAGATCGCCCATGGCCCCATCGCTGAGCGCAACCTGGCGCCGATCGCGGGCGAGGCTATGGCAAATCCGAGGCGCAGACCGGCGAGGCCGTAAGTTTTGCCAAATGATCGCAGGATGATCGCGCCGTCCGTGGGAAACAACGTTGCTAGGCTCGCACCGGGGCGGATCACATCCATGAAGGCTTCATCGACAACCAACAGCCCACCGCGGGCGGCGAAAGACTGCGCGCTCGCCAGCAGCAGGTCGGGCGAGATGGTTCTGCCGTCCGGGTTGTTTGGATTGACGATAACCCCAACGTCGCAGCCTTCGATATCCAAGAGCGTTCGGGCCGAGACAATCTCTGCCCCGGCCGCGCGCCAGCATTGCTCATGCTCGCCGTAAGTCAGCCCCAATATACCCACCCGGCGAGCCGGAAATAGGTGTGGCAGCCATTGAATGATCGCCTGCGTCCCTGATGCGGGAACGATATCTGCTGAGAGCGGCGCGCCATAGGCCGTGCGGGCCACCGCCTCCAGAGCCGCTATTTCTGCCGGTTCGGGCAACCGAGACCAGGCCGAGCCCATAACCTCTCCGATCGGGTACGCGATGGGGTTGATGCCGGTCGAAAGATCGATCCATGGTTCCGGCGCATCCGGGTGCATCCGCCGCGCAGCATTGATGTTGCCGCCGTGATACCATGGCGCTTCCGCAACTTCCGATATCGCCGCCCTATTATCCATGCATCTTCTATCCACGATCGCGCTGGTCGTCGCCGCGCTGCCGCTCGAGGCGGCCATCGGCTATCCGCCTTTTCTCTACCGCGCGATGGGTCACCCTGTCACCTGGATGGGCGCATTGCTGGACAGGTTGGAAGTCGAACTCAACCGGCCGGGAGATCCGCCCGCTCGCCGTCGTCTGTTGGGTATAGCGGCCTTACTGGCGCTGTTGGCGACGACGATAAGCGCCGCTGCAATCTTTACGTGGATCGTTTCGTTCCGCGCAATCGGCATGGTGCTGAGCGTCGTTGCCGCCACCAGCCTGATCGCCCAACGCAGCCTCTACGACCATGTCCGCTCCGTCGCCGATGCGCTGGACGGCGAAGGGCTGGAGGCAGGGCGCAAAGCCGTGTCGATGATCGTCGGCCGCAACACACAGGCACTGGATCACGCGGGGGTGTCCCGTGCGGCCATCGAGAGCTTGGCTGAGAATTTCTCCGACGGTGTCGTCGCCCCCACTTTCTGGTTGGCCTTGGGTGGTCTGCCGGGGGCGGCGGCCTACAAGGCGAGCAACACCGCCGATTCGATGATCGGGCACCTGACGCCGCGCTATGCCGCTTTCGGCTGGGCCGCGGCAAGGTTGGACGATGTACTGAACCTGCCGGCATCGCGTCTCGCCGCACTATTCATCGTTGCGGCCGGGGCGCTTACCGGCGGGGCATACCGGGGCGCCTGGGAAAGCGTACGGCGCGACGCTTCTCGGCACCGCTCGCCCAACGCCGGCTGGCCCGAGGCGGCTATGGCCGGCGCACTCGGTCTGAAACTCGGCGGTCCGCGAATCTATGGCGACGAGACGGTGGACGACGCCTTCATGGGCGATGGGCGGCGCGACGCCACGACTGCCGATATTCGAGCCGCGCTGCGCCTATTCCAGGCGGCCTGCATCACTCAATGGCTTGTGCTGGCGGCCCTCTATCTTCTCATCGCGCGATGGTGATCAACCGCTCGATGTCGATATGGCGGCTTAAGTGCGCCGCCAGGGCATCAAGAACCCGGTCGATTTCCGCCTCATAGCCGATATTTCCCGTGCTGCCGCCCAACCAGCCGATCCAGGCGGAACGTTGAAGGTCGTCGACGAACAGCCCATGCACATAGGTCCCGTGAATGCGCCCATCGGCCGAGACTGCCCCATCCATGCGGCCGTCGGCGAAACGCAGTAGCGGTCTTTCGCAGTCGGCACCGGCTGTCCGCCCCACATGCATTTCATATCCGCGGAACGAAACGCCGTCGCCATTTGAGGTTCCGGTCACCTCGGTCAGGGTTTTGTCGCCGCTGAGTACGGTCTCGATATCCAAGAGGCCCAGACCCTCCGCACTGCCCGGCGGTCCTTCGATGCCCTCGGGATCAGCCACGATGCTGCCCAGCATCTGGTACCCGCCACAGAGTCCGAGAATTTTTCCGCCGCGCCGTGCATGGGCCTGAAGATCGATATCCCAGCCATTGCGCCGGAAATCGGCGAGATCGGCCAGAGTCGCCTTCGACCCCGGCAGGATCACAAGATCGGCATCGCCGGGCAGCGGTTCTCCCGGCTGAACCATGACCAGCCGCACCGACGGTTCCAGCTTAAGCGGGTCCAGATCGTCGAAATTGGCGATATGCGCCAGGCGCGGGACAGCGATTGTGATCGCGCCGTCGCTGTCGGTGCCGCGTTTATCCAGCGCTACCGCATCTTCGGCCGGCAGCCATCCGGCCTCGCGGAAATAGGGGATCAGGCCCAGGGCCGGCCAGTCGGTATGGCCGGTGATGATGTCCATGCCGGCAGTGAACAGGGCCGGGTCGCCGCGGAATTTATTGACCAGAAATCCGGCGATCATCGCGCTGTCGGCCGGGTCGATGACGGTCTTGGTGCCGACGATTTGGGCGATCACCCCGCCACGGTCGATGTCGCCAATCAGGATTACCGGCACATCCGCCGCGCGGGCGAAGCCCATATTGGCGATATCGTTCGCCCGCAGATTGACCTCAGCCGCGCTGCCGGCGCCCTCGACCAGCACGATATCGGCCTGATCTTTCAGCCGTACGAAGCTTTCGATGATTGTGGGCAGAAGCCCGGTCTTCATCCCCTGGAAATCGCGCGCCGTCGCATTGCCCACGACCTGGCCTAGGACCACGACCTGCGAGCCAATATCGCTTTGCGGCTTCAGCAGCACCGGGTTCATATCGACCGATGCCGGAATGCGGCATGCCCGCGCCTGCAACGCCTGCGCCCGGCCGATCTCCCCGCCGTCGGCGGTGACTGCGGCGTTGTTCGACATATTCTGCGGCTTGAACGGCCGCACGGTCAGGCCGCGGTTGGTCAGCGCTCGGCACAGCCCGGCGACGATCAGCGACTTTCCGACGTCCGAGCCCGTACCCTGGAACATGAGCGCCTTGGCGGTCAAAACTCGATCCCGACCTGGGCTTTCACCCCGGCAGCGAAATGATGCTTCACCAGCCCCATCTCGGTCACCAGATCGGCGATTTCGATCAACTCCGGCTTCGCGTTGCGCCCGGTCACGACGATGTTGAGATCGGACCGCCGTTTGCCCAGCGCGCTCACAACCTCGTCCAGCGGCAGATAGTCGTAACGCAGTGCGATGTTGAGTTCGTCCAGCACCAGCAGCCGAATCGTCGGATCGTTCATCAGCTTGCATGCCATGTCCCAGGCCCGCGTGGCGGCGGCGATATCGCGTTGGCGGTCTTGCGTCTCCCAGGTGAAGCCCTCGCCCATCGTATGCCACTGGATCAGGTCCGAAAACCGCTCCAGCGCATGCTTTTCTCCGGTGTGCCAGGCACCCTTGACGAATTGTACGACGCCGACCGGCCAGCCGTGGCCCAGTGCGCGAAGGGCCAGGCCGAAGGCCGCCGTCGATTTGCCCTTGCCAGGCCCGGTGTTGACCATCAGCAGTCCCTTAGCCGTGATCGTCTTGGACGCGACTTCGGCATCCTGCACCTGCTTGCGCTTGGCCATCTTGGCCGCGTGGCGGCGATCTGCGTCAGTCGGTTCGGTCATGTCGCGTCCTGGACTTCGGTCGGTTCAAAGAACATGCAAACGTCCTGACGGGCAAGCTGGACGTCAGCCAGTCCACGCCGCTTGGTAGAACACGACACGATAGCCGTCGGGGTCTTCGAACGTCGCGCCGCCGCGATCCCAATAGGGATTGAAGGACGTGACGGGATCGAACCCGGCTTTGCGCATGCGCCCAACCGCTGCAGACCATTCGGCGGCATCGGGCAAGTAGAAAACCAGTAGATTGTCCTGCGTCGGCGCGCACCCTGCATCATGTTCGTGCGCCCGGGTGAATTCGAAGTGATAGGGTGCGCCCGGACGTCCGAGCATCATCCCGTCGAAGCCTTCGTGGTCCTGGAAACGGTAAAGCAGGGTCAGGCCCAGACCCTGTCCGTAAAACTGCAGTAGGGCTTCAAGATCGTCGCTCGCTCGTGCGACGCGCAATGTCGGGAATCTGGATAGCGAAATGTCTTTTGTTGCACTCATGGTGCGAAGTCCATCGCTTGACCTAAAGGTTCGCTGTTACCGTAAACCGCACGGAAAGCGGTTCCAGCGGATGGATTTGGTAGTCGTTGACACCAGCGGCGCCATATTTGGCGGCCTCGGCGACATTGATATTGGTGGCGTAGTAGAACTCTGACGCATAGGCCTTCTGGTTGAACAGATTGAAGATCGCAACCTGCAGTTTCAACTTGTCAGTAAATCTATATCCGATATCGACGTTGGTTTCGCTATAGCCGCCGCCTCGCGGATTGGCCGGACCGTCCGCCAGCGGATAGGGACCGAGGATCCGCATCTCTGCGCCGCCGAACCAGGGAGCGAGATTGTCGATGATTGCGCCGAACGACAGCGTGAAGCTCGGGGCGTTGGCGATATAGGCGCCGCCCGCGATTTGATAGAAGTTCTGCAACGTCGCCTCGTTCTTGAAGAAGCGGGCCTTGGCGACTGCCACGTCTGTATTGAGCTCGAGCCAGTCGAAGGGATGATATTGAGCCGACAGCTCAAAACCCTGGCGGCGGCTTGGCGCAGTCGCTTGATCTATGCCTGCGTCCTGGTCGTAGCTTTCCTCCGACCCGTAATCCTGCCTGAAAAGGGCAAGTTGTATCTGCAAGCCGCGGATCGAGGCGTTGCGAATGCCGAATTCCTCGCCATAGGTTCGAGCAAGCAGAGGCACGCGTCCGACCGAGAATGACACGCCCTGCACCGGAGCCGTGCCGAGGACGCCGCGAATGTCGTCAGAATGATAGCCCTTTCCGGCGCTGACATAGAACTCGGTATCGTACCAGGGCCCGATGGTCATGCTGCCTTTGGGCTGGAATAGAAATGCCTGGGACGAACCGTTGAAACCGGTAATCATGCTGCGATCGCTGGCGCCTGCATAATCCTCGCGTACGCCGATCGTCGTCCGCAGCCAATTCAGCCATCGTGTCGTATTCGACAGATAGGGCGCGATATCGTCGATATTCACCAGATCGGCCGTGCAGGCATGGAAGCCGATGGAATAGTCGCCCTCGCCGTCGTTGCAATAATCTAGGTCTACCCGCTGGCGCGTGTGACGGCGGTCGACATATTCGCTGTCATAACGTTCCTGTACGCCGAACGTCGTATTGGAATCGATGTCGCCGAAGGTCAGGCTGCGGGTAAAGGCGACCGCGCCGCCGAAACTGTCTCGGGTTTCGTCCTGCTGTTCCTGATCGCCGTTCACCGGGTCGTTCAAAAAATGCGTGAAATCATTCCACAGCACCTGGGTGCTATGGACGGCATAGAGGTTGGCCGCCAGCTTCCAGTCGTCGCCGGTGACGTCGTAATGGCCTGAAAGGCTCCAGCGGCTCGATTGCGCGCCATCGGTGGGGTCGAGCGTGCCGTAAAAGCCGATAAGTCCGCTCCGAATGGCGCGTAACGGCTGATCCGTGGATAAGCGGCCTTGGCCTTTATAATACATCGCCGTGACGCTATAGCCATCGACGTCCGTGCCCTGGCTATAGCGGGTTGTCAGTCCGATTTTGCGGAAATTGTCGGGATGGGTATAGGGCCCGTCCACCCGGCTGACATCGGCTGCACCCAACAGCTTGCCGCCATTGTCGAAGTGCAAAGTCCCGCCCGCGAAGATTTCGTCGTCGCCGAGAGTCCCCGCGCTCGCCGATATCTGATTCGGCAGATCGTTCAGCAGCCGCATATGCTCTGAACCCACCGAGCCGAAATCACCCAACTCCGCGAAATACGGACCCTTGGTGAAATCCACACCGGCGAGGATCTGCGGAATCACGAAGTTCAGGTCGCAATAGCCCTGGCCATGCGCGTTGCTCGGCCGGTTGACCGGCATGTCGTCGACGAAATTGGCGAAATCGATTCCGTGGTCGAGATTCACGCCGCGTAGCAGATATTGATAGGCCTTCGCCTCGCCGGAATGCACCGTCACGATCAATCCCGGCACGCTCTCCAGGAGTTGGCCGACACGATAGACCGGGCGCAGCTGGAGTTCTTCCTCGGTGACCGAGCCCTGGCTTGCGGTCTCCGCCTTTCCGATCAAGTTGGTGCGCGAGGACGTAACGACGATTTCTTCAAGCTTCGGTTTGTCGGCGGGTGCTGCAGAATCGGCTTCTATACCCGCGGCCTGGGCGATTGCCGATACAAGCAGAAAGACTGCAAATCCGATCGGAACGGGGACGATGAAACGGTAGGACATGTGCAATGGCCTCGCGGCTACGTGACATGTCACCACGAACCAAAGCCCGTCCGCCGCCTGCACCCAAGCAAGCTGCGATCGTTCCCCATCGGTGCACCCCGCCCAATGTGTCCGTGCATGACCACGACCGACGGCAGGTCTCCTGGCTCGCGGGTCACGGCCTTGCATCGCCTTCCCGGTTCCCCAGTGGCTGAATGATGTTCGGCTCGCCGCTTACAGTTGCGGGGGCAGCCGCGGCATTGGGGGTGCCCCGTACCGCGTTCCCTTTTGATCCCCAGAGGGAACCGTCACGCTCAGGCTATACACAAATTGCAATGCGTCAATCCAGATGCCCTAGCTGCCACTTCACGAAAGTTGACAGCATGGCACGTGTAGCCGCAAACAAGGCGCTGGTCCGAAGGTCCCTCCGACAAGAGGGTGAAACGGGAATACGGACGGCGCGGGGAAACCCGGGCCGGGACCGAGCTGCCCCCGCAACTGTGTGTGGTTAGCCGAACGCCGAATTTGCCACTGGAGCGCGACTTGCGTCGAATTCCGGGAAGGCGGCGCCAGGCCGTGATCCACAAGCCAGGAAACCGGCCGGCGGACCAGATCTGACGCGACGGGCGGGGTGCCCCGACGTGGTTCGGTGTCGCCAATTCTCAGGCGCACCCGGATTCGGCCGGCATTGCACCCAAGCTCGAGAGGTTTTGGCATGCAGGCAATGGCGAAAATTCCGGTCACCATCGTTACCGGCTTCCTGGGGTCGGGTAAAACCACGCTTATCCGCCATGTGCTAGAGAATGCGCGCGGCCGCAGGCTTGCCCTCATTATCAATGAATTCGGCGACGTCGGTGTCGATGGCGCGATTCTCAAATCCTGTGGCATCGATACCTGCCCTGAGGAAAATATCGTTGAACTCGCCAACGGATGCCTCTGCTGTACAGTGGCCGACGATTTCATCCCGGCGATCGAGGCGTTGCTGGCTCGCGTACCGCAGCCCGAGCATATTGTGATCGAGACATCGGGGTTGGCCCTGCCGAAGCCGCTGGTCAAGGCTTTCGATTGGCCGGGCATCCGAACCCGCGTCACCGTCGACGGGGTCATCGCCGTTGTCGACGGCGCGGCCGTGGCCGACGGCCGTTTCGCCGACGACCCGGTCAAGCTGGCGGCTCAGCGCGCTGCCGACAGTTCTATCGACCATGAAAACCCGCTGGAGGAAGTCTATGAGGACCAACTGCTGTGCGCCGATTTGGTGGTGCTGAACAAGGCCGACCTGATGACGCCCGAGGGGATGAAGCGCGTAGCCGCCGAAATCCAGGCAACCGTGCCGCGGGCGGTCAAAATCGTTGAAACCCGTGAGGGCCGTATCGACCCGGCAATACTTTTGGGACTGGGCGCCGCGGCGGAGGACGACCTGGCGGCGCGTCCCTCCCACCACGACGCGGAGGAGGGGCACGATCACGACGATTTCGAAAGTTTCGTGGTCGATATCGCCGCCACCGCTGATCCCGCCGCGCTGTTGACCCATCTGGCCTCGATTGCCGAGCGGTTCGACGTGCTGCGCATGAAAGGCTTCATTGAGGTCGCGGGCAAGCCGATGCGCCTTTTGGTCCAGGGTGTCGGCCAGCGCTTCCGCCAGCAATTCGATCGGCCCTGGGCTTTGGGTGAGGATCGGCGGGGCCGCTTGGTCGTCATCGGCGAAAAGGGCCTTGATCGCGCGGCCATCGTCGCGGCGCTGGGGGGCTGAGGCTCGACCGATGCATATGCTGCGCGTCGAATCCCGGTCGATCGATGGCACGGCGGAGGCCGTCGACCTCGATCAGACGCCGGCCGATATCGTTGCGCTGTCCTTCACCGACACGGATCTTTCCGTTTTATCTGCCGCCTGGGAGGCACATCGAGAAGCGCTTCCCAGTCTGCGCCTCGCCAATCTGACGTCGTTGCGCCATCCCTTCTCAGTCGATCTCCATCTCGAGAAAGTCGTCGCCAAGGCGCGTTTCGTGCTGGTGCGGCTGCTGGGCGGAAAGGATTACTGGCGCTATGGCGTCGATGAGTTGGCGGCGCTCTGCCGCGCCCGCGGCATCCATCTCGCGATAATCCCGGGTGATCACCGCGAGGATGCTCGGCTGGACGAAGCCTCGACACTGCCGATCGAAACCCTGCGGCAGATCTGGTCCTATTTTTCGTCAGGTGGCGCGGAGAATATCGGCGCCTGTCTCAATTTTGCCGCCGGTCACTTTTATGATCGGCCCCCTGCGCCGGCGCCAATCGAGGTGCAATCGTTCGGTGTTTTCGAGGCGGCGCAGCAGTCTAATCCGCATGCACACTCAGCGCTCATCGTTTTCTATCGCGCCTGGATGCTCGCCGCGGACACTGCCCCGGTCACTGCCCTGGCGGACGCCTTGGCGGCCCGAGATTTCAAGGTCACTTCGGTCTATGTCACCAGCCTGAAGGATACTGCGACGATCGCGCCTCTGGCAGATCTGATCAAGACTGAAAAGCTAGACGTTATCCTCAATCTGACGGCCTTTTCTGCCGGCCTCGATGGTGGCGGGTCTGTGCTCGACCTGGCTGATGTCCCGGTTTTTCAGCTGGTGCTCAGTGGCGGGGGGCGGCAACAATGGGCCGATTCCCAGCGCGGGCTTGGCCCTGCCGATCTCGCGATGAATATCGTTCTGCCCGAATTCGACGGGCGCATCATCGCCGGTGCGATCTCCTTCAAGGGCGAGGCGGGGCGCAGCGAGGCTCTGGAATTCACCCGGTTGGTTCACCAACCTGAAGCGGGCGGCATCGCCCATGCTGCCGATCTTGCGCTCAGTTGGGCTAGGCTACGCGGCACGCCCCGCGCCGAACGGCGGCTGGCCTGTATCCTGTCGGACTATCCTGCCAAGGGCGGTCGTACCGGATATGCGGTCGGGCTGGATACCCCGCGCAGCGTCGTCGCGATTGCGGACCGGCTGAGGCGGGAAGGTTACGACATCGATTTGCCGGATGACGAGGCGGCGCTCGTCGCGGCGCTATCGACCGGGGAAACGACCACAGTCCTCGGCGTCGACGCGTATCGGCGATTACTGGCCGAACTGCCAGCCGAATTCATCGCGCAGGTCGATGCCGCCTGGGGTGCGCCGCCAGACGACGCATCCGCTCGGGACGGCGCCTTCCATTTCCGTATCGTGCGTGCCGGCAATCTGCTGGTCGCAGTCCAGCCGGATCGCGGCGATGTCGGATCGCGCAAGCCCGACTATCACAGCCCGCTGCTGCCGCCCCGCCACGGCTATGTCGCCTTTTACTTGTGGCTGCGGTCGGTCGAGAGCGTTCACGCTGTCATCCATTGCGGCACTCATGGGACGCTGGAATGGCTGCCGGGCAAGGCGGCGGCCCTGTCCGAAAGCTGCGCTCCGCGCGCGGTATTAGGACCGGTGCCGCTGATCTATCCCTTCATTGTCAATAATCCGGGCGAGGCCGCCCAGGCAAAGCGGCGCGCCGCCGCCGTCACCATCGGGCATCTGACGCCACCCTTGACAATGGCCGGTTCTCACGGTGTCGCATCCGAATTGGAGGGGCTTTTCGACGAATATTCCGAGGCCCAGTCGCTTGACCCGCGGCGTGCTGCGCGTTTGGCCGAACTGATCATGGCCCGTGCCCATGACACCGGCCTGGCGGCCGAATCGGGCATCGCGCCGGACACAGAGGTCGCCGAAGCGCTGATCAAGCTCGACGCCTGGCTGTGCGATCTCAAGGACATGCGTGTCGGCGACGGTCTGCATGTTTTTGGGACCGCTCCCGATGCGGAGCGCCGACGTGAAACCGCAGCCTCTCTCGCCGCGGTCAGCGGGGCAGGCGATACCGGCGTAATCGAGCAACTGCTCGACGATTGCGGCGAGGCCGAGATACGGGGGCTGCTGACCGCGCTCGATGGCGCATTCGTGCCGCCGGGTCCTGCAGGTGCGCCTGCGCGGGGGCGCACGGATGTACTGCCCACTGGGCGCAATCTGTTCAGCATCGACCCACGCGCCGTACCCACACGTACGGCTTGGGAAATTGGCAGACGTACAGCCGAGGAACTGCTGACTCGCCACGTACAGGATCAAGGCGAATGGCCTCGACGCATCGTGCTCGACATCTGGGGCAGTTCTACGATGCGCACCGGCGGCGACGACCTGGCGCAGGCCTTCGCCTTGTTGGGCGTGCGGCCGCGCTGGGACGCCGGATCCAACCGGGTAGCAGGATTCGACATATTGCCGCTGGCTGCGGTGGGCCGCCCGCGCGTCGATGTGACACTGCGAATATCCGGTCTGTTTCGTGACGTCTTCCCCGGCCAGATCGTGTTGTTCGACGCTGCGGCTCGTGCAGTCGCGGCGCTGGAAGAATCGACGGAAGACAATCCTTTGGCCGCCAGCGTGCGGGACGACGGCGATGCAGGACGGCGGGTCTTCGGCACTGCTCCGGGGCAATATGGCGTTGGTGTCTCACGCCTGCTCAATTCCGGAGATTGGCAGGAGCGGACCGCATTGGGCGTGGCCTATCTCGACGCGACCTCGCACGCCTATGGTCATGATGCCGAGGGCGTCCCCGCCGCGCCCGACTTTCGCGATAGGGTCGCCGGGGCCGACGCCTTTGTCCATGTACAGGATCTAGCGGATCAGGATGTGCTCGGCGCCGATGCTTTCGCCGAACATGAGGGCGGTTTTGCCGCCGCCGCAGCGTCGCTGGGCAGCAATCCCGCGCTCTACCATGCCGATACGACCGCGCCGGATGTCTCCAAAATCCGCACGCTGCGCGAGGAAGTGGCGCGGGTGCTGCGGGCGCGGGCGACGAACCCGCGCTGGCTGGCCGGCCAGATGCGCCATGGCTATCGCGGTGCGGCTGAGATCGCCGAATCCGTCGATAATTTCTTCGCCTATGCCGCTTTGACCGACGTAACGGCGAACCGCCAGTTCGACCTGCTGTTCGACGCCACTCTGGGGGATGAGAGCGTCCGAGCCTTCCTGGCCGACGCCAATTTCGCTGCCGCTCGCGGCATGGCCGACAAGTTCGATGAGGCGATCCGCCGGGGTTTGTGGACAACGCGCCGCAACTCGGTCGCGCCGATCCTGGCAGGTCTCAAGGATGCGGCAGAGTGAATGCCCCCGCCATCAAAGGCTGGTGCCCCGGCGTGCTGAGCCCGATGGAAAGCGGCGATGGGCTGATTGTCCGCCTGAAACTCACCGGGGGCATTGTGCCCCTCGATCTGGCGGGCCAAATCGCCCAATGGTCACGCCGTTGGGGCAACGGCCAGATCGACCTCACCGGCCGCGCCAATCTTCAGTTGCGCGGCGTAACCTCGGAAAACCTGCCCGATCTGCAGGATGCGATCGCGGTCGCCGGTCTGCTGGACAAGGACCCTAGCGGGGAAGCCGTGCGCAATGTGATCGCCAGTCCCCTTGCGGGGCTCGATTCCGACGCGGTTCTGGACATCCGCCCGATTGTCGCCGAGCTTGAAGCAAGGCTGGCCGGCGATCCCGCACTTCACAAACTGCCGGCGAAATTTTGTATCGCCGTGGATGACAGCGGCCGCCTCGGCCTCGTCGATGTGCGGGCCGATATCGGGTTTGAGGCCGTTCGCACTGACAATGGTCCGGCGTTCGTGGTTCGCCTGGATGGCGCAGCGGATGACCGTTTCGGTCCGATAGCGCCGGAGGGTCTCGTTGCCGTCGCCGCCGCGCTGGCTGCGTCTTTCTTGACCGGTCGAGCGAAGCGGATGCGCGAACATGTTGCGCGCGTCGGTGCCATAAATATCGCTCACGATGCGGCCTTGACCGCTTTCCACACGTCGTCCTTAAGGGGTTGTGCGCCTCAAGACTGCACGGTTCTCAGCGTCACTCTCGCTTTCGGCCGCATCGCAGCAGAAGAATTGGCTCATCTCGTGAACTGTGCGGCAGAGATCGGCGTGACCGAGCTCCGTCTTACACCTTGGCGTTCAATCCTCATCCCACTGCCGTCCATTTGTGCAGTGAAAATACTGTCGGCGGCATTGGCAGAATCCGGGCTGATCCTAGACCCCGAAGATCCTCGCCGACGGGTCGCTGCCTGTGTCGGTGCGCCGGCCTGTCTGAACGCGACGACTGATGTGCGCGGCGATGCCGCGCGATTGGCGGCTTTAGTCGATGTCGGGACCCTCCTGCATGTCTCCGGCTGCGCCAAGGGCTGCGCCCATCCGCGGGCCGCGACGGTTACACTTACCGGGCGCAATGGCAGCTACGATCTCGTGCATAACGGTTCTCCCTCGGATTCGCCGTCTCTGACGGGGCTGACGCTGGACGAAGCGGCCGCGCATCTGCGACAGATCACGGCGGATAAAACACAAGGCGGAACGGCGTGACCAAAGCCCAGGACTATATCAAGGACGGCGCGGAGATTTATCGCAGGTCATTCGCCATTATCCGCGCCGAGGCCGATTTGAAGCGCTTCACGCCCGAGGAGGAACGGGTCGCGGTGCGTATCATCCATGCCAGCGGAATGGTCGAGGTCGCCTGCGACATCGCCTTTGCGCCGGGCGCGGTCCTGGCCGGCATCGACGCGTTGGAAGCCGGGGCGCCGATACTCTGCGACGCTAAGATGGTGTCGAATGGGGTCACGCGCGCGCGCCTGCCCGCCGATAATGCTGTCGTCTGCACGCTCGACGATCCGATGGTCGCGGCCCTGGCCAAAAAGCTGGGCACTACCCGCACAGCGGCGGCAATGGAATTATGGCGCGACCGACTTGGTGGTGCAGTCGTGGCGATAGGCAATGCGCCCACCGCCTTGTTCCGTCTGCTGGAGATGCTCGACGACGGTGCCCCGATGCCGGCCTGCGTCATCGGCATGCCGGTCGGCTTCGTCGGCGCGGCGGAATCGAAGGAGGCACTGATAGCCGACGGCCGCGTCCCTTATCTGGCGGTGCGTGGCCGCAAGGGCGGCAGCGCGATGACGGCTGCGGCGATCAACGCCCTGGCGAGCGCCAAGGAATGACCGCCCCCGGAACACTCGGACGCCTCTACGGGATCGGGCTCGGGCCCGGTGACCCGGAGCTTCTGACGCTGAAGGCGCTGCGTCTTATCCAGGCAGCACCGGTGGTGAGTTACTTCGCCAAGGAAGGGCGGCGCGGCAATGCCCGCACCATCGTCGATCAATATATGACCGGCGCCGCGATCGAGGTGCCGCTCTATTATCCGATGACCACCGAACATGCCTTTGACAGCCCGGTCTATGTTTCGGTGCTGGCGGCGTTTTACGAAGGCGCTGCGGCCTCCTTGTCGGCCCAACTGGACGCAGGCCGCGATGTCGCGCTGCTGGCCGAGGGCGACCCGTTGTTCTACGGCTCGTTCATGCATCTCTATGAGCGGCTGCGCGAGCGCTATCCGGTCACACTGGTGCCGGGCGTTACCGGCATGACCGGATGCTGGTCGGTGGCGGGCGAACCGATGGCCTGGGGCGACGACACCCTATCGGTGCTGCCGGGGACGCTGCCCCATGCTGCCCTAGTCGAGAAGCTGCGAACGACGGACGCCGCCGTGATCATGAAACTTGGACGGAACTTCGCCAAAGTGCGCGATGCGGTTGATGCGGCTGGTCTGCTTTTGCGCGCAATTTATGTCGAGCGCGGAACGATGCCTGACGAACTTGTCATGCCGCTCAGCGAAAAGACTGACGGCAAGGCGCCATATTTTTCACTGATCCTGATCCCCGGCCAAGGGCGAAGGCCGTGACCGGAAGCCTATTCGTTGTCGGTCTGGGGCCCGGTCCGGCCTGCTGGATCGCGCCGGAGGCAATGGAAGCGCTGAATGCGGCCAGCGATATCGTCGGCTATCAGCCCTATATCGACCGCATCCCCGAACGCGCCGGACAACTTCGTCATGGCAGCGACAATCGCGTCGAACTGGATCGCGCGCAGCATGCCTTGGCAATGGCGACCGAAGGGCGGCGGGTTGCAGTTGTGTCGGGCGGCGATCCCGGCGTGTTCGCTATGGCAGCGGCGGTGTTCGAGGCGATCGAATCTGGCGACCCCACTTGGCGAAGTCTCGATGTCACGGTCATTCCCGGCATCTCGGCCATGCAAGCTGCGGCCTCCAGGCTGGGTGCCCCATTGGGCCATGATTTCTGCGCGATTTCCCTGTCGGACAATCTGAAGCCCTGGTCCATTGTGGAGCGCCGATTGCGAGCCGCAGCCGATGGTGACTTCGTGATAGCGCTCTACAACCCCGCCTCTAAGGCCCGGCCCGACCGAATTCATCAGGCCTTTGGGCTACTGCGGGATTGCAAATCTGAGAGCACGCCTGTCGCTTTTGCCAGGGCGATTGGCCGGGATGACGAGCGGATCGTGCTGACGACTTTGGGCGGGGCGGAACCCGGCCTTGCCGATATGAGTACTCTGGTCATGATCGGATCGAGCGAAACACGCTTCATCGATCGCCCCGGCAGAACCCCCTGGATGCTGACGCCCCGAAGCTATGGGGCGGGTCGATGACCCAAAATCCAGCTCATGACATCGTCCAATTTCTCGAAGGCCAGAACCTCCTCGGGTTTCGGACGCTCGACCATGATCACGTCGATGCCAAGTTGGCGTGCGGCAGCCAGCTTGGCGGCCGTTGCTTTCCCGCCGCTGTTTTTGGTCACCAGCACTTCGATGCGCGCGCCACGCATCAATGCGACTTCATCCTCGGCGGAAAATGGACCGCGTGCGAGAATCAGCTTGTGGTCCGACAGAGCCGCGGCGGCTTGCGGCGGGTCGATGGTGCGCACGAGATAATGATGCTGAGGCGCGGCGGCGAAGGCGGCAAGTTGCAGCCCGCCCACGGTCAGGAACACACGACGTGCTTTGATGCCCAATGCGCTTGCGGCTTCGCTCATATCGGAAACCGAGAACCAGCGGTCGCCGGGAACCGGGCGCCAGGCCGCGCGCGTAAACAGCGCAAGCGGCAGATTCAGGTCTCGGCAGGCATCGGCGGCATGGGCCGACATCTGCGCGGCAAAGGGGTGCGTGGCGTCGACCACCACATCGATCTTATTGTCCGTCAAATAGGCTTTCAACCCATCGACGCCGCCGAATCCGCCTGTGCGGAACGGAATGGGCGATTCGGCCGGATTCTGCGTCCGGCCGGCGAGCGACAGGATCGGCTCCAACTCGGCCCAGCCCACCACTTGGCGGGCCAGAGCGTTCGCCTCGGTCGTGCCGCCCAGAATCAAAAGTCGCATTTAGTCGCCTTGCAAGGAACTGCCCGGTGAGCGCGCCATTGAACGCTCCTGTGCGCTGGCTGTCGATCATCGGGATCGGCGAGGATGGTGTGAACGGACTGACTGATGCCGCACGCAGCTTGATCGCGCAAGCTGCACTCGTCGTCGGTGGCCAACGTCATCTCGATCTTGTCGTAGATATCGTCAACGGCGCGACGATGAGCTGGCCGTCGCCGCTGCAGGACGGCATCCCGGCGATTCTCGCACGACGCGGAACGCAAGTTGCCGTCATCGCCACCGGTGATCCCTTCTTCTATGGCGTCGGATCGCTGCTGGCGCGTGATGTATCCGCTGACGAAATGATTTGCCTGCCCAGTATTTCTGCCTTCAGTCTGGCGGCGAACCGACTTGGTTGGGCGCTTCAGGATTGTGCCCTGGTAACAGTGCATGGCCGTGCACTGGAGCGGATCATTCCTGCTTTGCAGCCGAACAGTCGCGTGCTGGCCCTGTCCTGGGATGGCTCGACGCCGAAGTTGCTTGCGGAACTGCTGGCGCGTCACGGTTTTGGCGAGACACGTATGACTGTTTGCGAAGCGTTGGGCGGGCCGGCGGAGCGGATTCGCGGCACTGCGGCAAAGGATTTCGCTCTTGTGGGGGTTGTGCCGCTCAATCTGATCGCACTCGATATTCCGGCCGTTCCCGGTGCGCGCATTATTCCGCAGACACCGGGTTTGCCCGACGAGTGGTTCGAACATGACGGGCAGATCACCAAACGCGATATCCGTGCCGTGACCTTGGCCGCGCTCGCGCCACGCAGGGGCGAACTTCTTTGGGATATCGGTGCGGGGTCCGGGTCGGTCGGCATCGAATGGATGTTGGCCCATCCGGCGAATCGGGCGATCGCCGTCGAGCGCGACGAAGCGCGAGCCAATCGTATCGCGCACAACGCCGCTTCGCTGGGCGTGCCGGATTTGCAGATCGTCCGGGGCAAGGCGCCCGCGGCTCTCGCAGGCTTGCCCTACCCGGATGCTGTCTTCATCGGCGGCGGTGCGACCGGAAACGGCGTCATCGCTGCGGCCTGGGACGCACTGGGCTCCGGCGGCCGCTTGGTTGTCAACGGCATCACAATCGAAACCCAGGCCGAGTTGACGCGATGCTTCAAGACCCATGGCGGTCATCTGTCGTCGATCCAGATATCCCATGCCGACCCGGTCGGCGGCTTCCACGGGATGCGGCCTGCCATGCCGGTGACCCAATGGTCGGTGACCAAGCCATGAGCAGCATCGCCATCGGTGTCGGCTGCCGCAAAGGCTGTCCGGCGCAGGCTATCGAAACACTGATCCGTCAGGCGATTGGTCTTGCGCCCACTTCCGAAACCTTGGGCCTATTTACGCTTGAGGATAAGCGCGGCGAGCTGGGAATGGTTCAGGCGGCCAATCATTTAGGGTTCGGAATCGTTTATCTCAGCCGTGAAGCCCTGCTTGAACGTGCTGACGCCGTCCTGACCCCATCTCAACACGCCGAAAAGCTGTTCGGCGTACCGTCGGTGGCTGAAGCGGCGGCGCTGGCCGGGGCAGGGCCGGGGTCGATTCTGATCGTGCCAAGGATCGCCGCCGGGGGCGTGACCTGCGCAATTGCCGGGTTTGCGCCATGACGGTCCATTTCATCGGTGCGGGACCGGGTGCGCCCGATCTCATTACCGTGCGCGGACGCGATCTTATCGCTCGCTGTCCTGTCTGCCTTTTTGCCGGGTCGCTGGTGCCGGCAGCGCTGCTGACCTATTGCCCGCCCGAGGCGCGGATCGTCGATACCGCGCCGCTGTCGCTCGACGAAATCGCGGCTGAATTCCTGCGCGCCAACGAAGATGGCCATGATGTTGCCCGCCTCCACTCCGGCGATCTGTCGGTCTGGAGCGCGATGGGTGAGCAGCTTCGACGTCTCGATCGGCTAGGCATCCCCTATAGTGTCACGCCCGGCGTGCCGTCATTTGCGGCCGCTGCGGCGGCCCTGTCTCAAGAACTGACCCTGCCCGGCGTTGCGCAATCGCTGGTGCTGACCCGGACCAGCGGCCGGGCGTCGGCCATGCCGGAACGCGAGAAATTGGCAAGTTTTGCTGCGACCGGCGCGACGCTCGCAATCCATCTGTCGATCCATGTTTTGGAGACTGTGATGGCCGAACTCATCCCGCATTACGGCGCCGATTGCCCCGTGGCCATCGTTTATCGCGCTTCATGGCCGGATCAGCAGGTGATCCGGGGTACTTTGTCGACTATCGGCGAAAAACTGTCCCGGGCGCCGGTCGAACGCACCGCTTTGATCCTGGTCGGGCCTGTGCTTGGTTCGGATGATTTTCGCGAAAGCGCGCTTTATGATCCCGACTATCTGCGCCGCTTTCGTCCCGACCGCTCGTTGGGGGATCAATGAGCCTCCAAAAACCCCGTTCGCCCCAGAAGCGCGCCCGTTCGATCGAAAATGACTATCTCCAGCGCCATATCGCCGCCTTCCAGCGCCCGCGCCGCGGTCTGCCACGCCGCCATGGCCACTGCGGACGCCAGGTCTATTCCGGCGTGCGCGGCATGATCGAAAGCCTCCATTGCGGAATTGCTTCCCGCGACCCGCGCCGCCAGGTCGGCGTCGCCGCCCGATTCCAGCGTGCGTTCGCCGAGCCAGTTCAGATCGACCTCGCCCCGACGGGAATGGAGGTCGAGCAGCCCTTGGCCAAGCTTGGTCATCTTCGCCATGCCTCCGGCCACGGTGATGCGCGCGACCGGATAGCGGCGCAGATATTTCAGCATGCCTCCGGCAAAATCGCCCATGTCGATCAGCGCCGCGTCAGGCAGGCCATACAGTTTGGCGACAGCAGCCTCGGACGTGGATCCGGTGGCGCCTGCGACATGGGTAATTCCGGCTGCGCGCGCGACATCGATCCCGCGATATATCGAATGAATCCAGGCCGAACAGGAATAGGGCACCACGATGCCCGTGGTCCCCAATATCGACAGGCCTCCCAGGATGCCCAGGCGCGCGTTCAACGTCCGCTCGGCGATCTTCTCGCCGCCGGGAACGGAAATCTCGACGATGACGTCGCCGCTGCCGCTATACTCGGCGGCGACTTCGGCGATGGCGGTGCGGATCATCTCGCGCGGCATCGGATTGATTGCGGGTTCACCCGGCGGAACTGGCAAACCGGCCAAGGTGACCGTTCCGACACCCTCTCCTGCGCGAAAGGCAACGCCGCTGCCGGACGCGCCCAACCGTACGGTCGCGACGATCAGTGCGCCGTGAGTCACATCGGGGTCATCTCCGGCGTCCTTCACGATGCCGGCGCGCGCGAATCCATCGCCGCGCTCATTGACCGCCAAGGCGAAGGACGGGCGCAAGCCTGCGGGCAATTGTACCGGGACCGGGTCGGGAAATTGCCCGGTCAGCAAAGCCTGATAAGCCGCGCGGCTGGCGGCGGCGGCGCAGGCCCCCGTGGTCCAGCCCCGGCGCAGCGGACGGGTAAGATCGGGCTTCTCCATGGCGTAATGTCCTATCGGACGGGGAGGCTCCTGCCTAGCTCCCCGGAGGCTGCACCATGACAGGGTCGACGCTTCATGCGGCGCTGGGCGCATTTCGCCTGCCGATGTTCAATCCGGGTGAGGTCTGGCTGTCGGGCGCCGGCCCCGGTGATCCCGGCCTATTGACCCTCCATGCGGTCAATGCTCTGGGCCAGGCCGATATCATCCTTTACGACGCCCTGGTTCATGAGGCGGTTTTGGGGCTGGCCCGGCCGCAGGCTTCGTTGGAATTTGCCGGGAAGCGCGGCGGCCGACCGTCGCCCAGCCAGCGCGACATTACCGAACGGCTGATCGAGCTGGCCCGCGAAGGCCATCGGGTTCTGCGGCTAAAGGGAGGCGATCCCTTCGTTTTCGGCCGTGGCGGGGAGGAGGCTCTGGGCCTTGTTGCTGCCGGCATTCCGTTCCGAGTCATTCCCGGCATCACTGCCGGTCTGGCGGGGCTGGCCTACGCCAATATTCCGGCGACCACCCGCGATACCAACCACGGCGTCATCCTTGTTACCGGCCAATATGCGGCGGGCAATAAACGGGGCCTCGACTGGGGTGCGGTCGCCAAGACCAAGCTTCCGATTATTCTCTACATGGGGATGAGCCGCCTGCCCGAGATATCCGCCGCCTTGCTGGCCAGCGGCGTATCGCCCGAACTGCCAGTTGCGATCGTCAATAACGCAACGACGCCCCAACAGCGTGTCTTCGTCTCGACTTTGGGCAAAGTCGGCGTGGATGCCGCGGTTCTGGGGTTCGGCGCGCCGTCCATCGTCGCGATCGGTGAAATGGTCAGGCTGCGGGAGGCGCTGTCGCCATTCGCCATCACGCTGACGGGCGAAGGCTGATGACACCGGGTCTCGTCATCGCCGCCCCCCGCTCAGGCAGCGGCAAGACCACGCTGACGCTCGGGTTGCTGCGGGCTTTGCGCCGCGCCGGCGTTCGTGTCGGCAGTGCCAAATGCGGCCCGGACTATATCGACGGCAGCTTTCACCGGGCGGCGAGCGGGCAGTCCAGCGTCAATCTCGATAGCTGGGCGATGCCGCCTGCGCTGATGGCGAGTTTAGCCGAGATAGTCGGCGAAGGCTGCGATCTGGTGATCTGCGAGGCGTTGATGGGTCTGTTCGACGGTGTGCCGGGCGAGGCGGGCCGCACCGGTTCCTCCGCCGATGTCGCGGCGGCGCTGGGCTGGCCGGTCTTGCTGGTGCTGGACGCCAGCGGCCAGTCGCAATCGGCGGCGGCTGTCGTGAAAGGCTGCGCGACTTACGATCCGCGTATCAGTGTCGCCGGTGTGGTTCTCAACCGCCTGGGGAGTCCACGCCACGCGCGATTGGCTACCGAGGCGATCGAGGCGCTGGGCATTCCCGTCGTCGGAACAATGCCCCGGTCCGAAGACATTGCCCTACCGGAACGGCATCTGGGACTAGTGCAGGCGGGCGAGACCGGGAATCTTGATGAACGGCTTGACCGTATGGCCGATTTCGTCGCCGCCAACACAAAAATCGATGTAATCCGGGCGCTGGCCACTAGCGGCACGGTTCCGGCAGCCGGGTTCACGCATGCAGTTGTCCCGCCGGGACAGCGAATCGCAATTGCTCGCGATGACGCCTTTTCCTTCCTCTATCCGCATATTCTGCAAGGCTGGCGGGGCCAGGGGGCACAGATACGGTTTTTCTCGCCGCTGCTCGATCAGGCGCCTGACGACGATTGCGATTCCTGCTGGCTGCCCGGCGGCTACCCTGAGCTTCATGCGACAAGATTGGCGGCGTCACAGGGGTTTCTCGGCGGACTGCGGCACTTTTCCGAAACCCGTCCTGTTCACGGCGAGTGCGGCGGCTATATGGCGCTGGGCCGATCGCTGACCGATGCAGCCGGTGTCGTGCATCCGATGGCCGGTCTCCTGGATGTGACGACCAGCTTCGCCAAACGGAAACTTCATTTGGGTTATCGCGAGGCCCGCTTGACGGCCGACGGATGCTTGGGGCCGGCGGGGACCCGTCTGCGCGGGCATGAGTTTCACTATGCCAGCATCCTGCAAACGGGTGACGACACGCCGCTGGCAATGGTCCAGGATGCTCATGGTGGCCAACCGGCCCCGATGGGCAGCCGGCGCGGCTTCGTATCGGGCAGTTTTTTCCACGTAATCGCGGCAGTTCAATGACCAATAGCGCACCCAGTTTCGACGCCGAATTCCGCGGCTGGCTCGAAACGCTGATCGCCTGGCGGCGCGACGTGCGCCGGTTCAGCGTGCGGCCGGTTCCACCTGATGTGATCGACCATTTGCTCGATGTCGCTCAACTTGCCCCGTCGGTCGGCAACAGCCAGCCCTGGCGGTGGGTCCGCGTTGAAAGCCCGGGAAAGCGCGCTGAGATCCGGGCGAATTTTCTCGATTGCAACGATAAAGCCCGTCAGGCGCAACCGGACAGACGGGCGGACGCCTATGCCGCGCTGAAGCTGGCGGGGATCGACCGTGCGCCGGTGCAATTCGCGATTTTCTGCGACCGGGAAACCGGCCAGGGTCATGGATTGGGCCGTCTGACCATGCCGGAAATGCTGGAATATTCGGTGGTCGGCATGATCACCAATTTCTGGCTGACGGCGCGCGCCGCTGGACTGGGCGTCGGCTGGCTGTCGATCCTCGAACCGGCCCGTGTCGCCGCCGATTTGGCAGTGCCGCCGTCCTGGAATTTCGTCGCCTATTTATGCGTCGGCTGGCCGGAAGAGGAACATCTCGACCCCGAACTCGAACGCTATGGTTGGCAGGACCGCAGCGACGCGGGGCGGAAGGTCAAAATCGTATGAAGCGTTTGGCCTATTCGTCGTCAGGGGCTATTATAGATTGTACAATTCGTATTTCGTTGAGGGCCAAGGAGACAGGCCCGGGGAGCATGAGATGACAGCGGTTGCAATTCCGGTCGTCCGGGGGAAAAGCGAGGCTCTGAAGGCAGCGTTCGTCGCACTTACGCTTGGCGCGACGCTGGTTTTCCTGACCGGTTTTTCGCATATCGATAAGGTTCATAACGCCGCGCACGATACGCGCCATGCGATGAGCTTTCCCTGCCACTGACCCGACGTGATTCATCGTATTCTGACAGTCGGTCTTCTGGCCGGCCTGCTTGCCGGCATTGTGGTTGCGACACTGCAGCATTTCGTGACAACGCCCCTGATCCTCCAGGGCGAAGTCTATGAGGCGCAGCAGCCTGCCGAACCCCAGGAGATGGCCGGTATGGACGATTGGAAGCCCGCCGATGGGCTTCAACGCATCGCATTTACCAGCATCGCTACCATTGCAACAGCCGCAGGCTTCGCCTTGATCCTGCTGGCCGGAATGCTCATCAGCGGTGATGAGATTACGGTCAAGACTGCCTTCGTCTGGTCATTGGCGGCCTTCGTGGCCGCCGGTCTTGCCCCGGCTTTGGGTCTTGCGCCCGAACTGCCCGGAAGCGCTGCCGGGCCGTTGTTGGAGCGACAGCTCTGGTGGGTCGGAACGGCGATTTCTACAGGTGTCGCTTTGTGGCTTTTCCTGCGGGTCGAAAGCCTGACTGCGAAAGCCGTCGCCGTCGTTTTGCTGGCCGCACCGCATCTGATCGGCGCGCCTCAGCCTGTGTCTTTCGAGAGCAACGCGCCGGCGGAACTGGCCGCCCATTTCGCCGCCGCGTCGCTCACCATCCAGGCTGCGCTTTGGATATTGTCGGGCCTGGCAGCGGGTGCCCTGTGGGTTCGTTTCAACAAGGGTACCCAGGCCTGATGGCTGAACCCGACGTCACGATCTTTATCTGCGTGTCATGCACCGTCGATGGAAACAAATCCGAAAAGCCGGGGCGCGCCCTGTTCGATGCTGTGTCCTCGGCGATCGGCGACAAGCCGGATTGCAGCACGGTGGTAAAGCCGGTCGATTGCCTGGCGGTCTGCAAGCGGCCGTGTACAGTCGCGCTGTCGGGTGAGGGCAAATGGACCTATGTTGTCGGTGATCTGGACGCCGCGACCCATGCCGACGACGTTGTCGCCGCGGCGCTGAGTTACGGCGCGACCTTGAACGGCATCATACCCTGGAAAGAACGCCCGCAATGTTTCCGTAAGGGCGTCATCTCCCGTGTGCCGCCGACCTCGTTCAGGCCTGAGGAACAGGGGCTTTAAGGTTCAATTGCCTGACCGACCCCAATGCCGGGGAGGGGGTCAGCAAATCGATCGGCACGCCTTCGATCATCGAACCCAGGATTTTGAGCGGCCCGCCGTGGGAAACAACCACGCAGTCCCGCCCGTCGCGATGCAACTCGTCGTGGAATTCCTGCACCCGGGCCCGCAAAGCCGCGCCGGTCTCCCCGCCGGGCGGCCCGAACGTCAACGGCGATGCGGCCCAGCGGTCGATTTCCTCCCGGCCGATTTCCTCCCATTTCAGCCCCGTCCAGTCGCCGAAATCGATTTCGCGCAGCCGGTGGTCGACGGTCAGGGGAATACCCAGGTTGCGCTGGATACGCTCGGCGATCGTCAGGCATCGCGCGGCGGGGCTGCTCCAGATATGCACCGCGTGGGTGAAGATGCTGTCTGCGCCCAGACGATCCGCATCGGCCTCCCGGTCTGGGTGCATGAGGGTGTCCAGGCCATAACAGACGCCCGGCTCGACCAGCAGGGCCAGGTGGCGCACCAGCGTAACCTTCATTTCACCACCATCGGCAGACCTGCGACCATCAACAGCACGCGTCCGGCCTTGGCGGCGACACGCTGATTCAGCCGCCCCGCCTCGTCGCGGAACGCACGGCCCAGCGGCGTTTCCGGAACGATTCCCATACCGACCTCGTTGCTGACCAGGATCGTCGGCGCCGTGCGCAGCGCCAACGCCGCCTCGAACGCGGTCATGGCTGCGGGAATGTCATGACCGCTCAGCATCAGGTTGGTCAGCCACAGAGTCAGGCAATCGACCAGGACCGGCAAATCCACTGCCTGAGCAAGCGCGCGCGGCAGGTCGAGCGGGGCCTCGATCGTGATCCACCCTTCGCCGCGGCGACGTTGGTGCTCGGCGATCCTGTCGCGCATTTCATCGTCGAACGCCTGACCGGTGGCGGCATAGATCCATGGCGCCGGGTTGCTTTTGACAAGCTTTTCCGCGTGGTTACTCTTGCCGGAACGTGCTCCGCCGATGACGAGCGTAAGGTGAGACAGATCGGAAATGGCGGCATAACCTTTGAGGGACGCAAGGAACGGTTTATACGCGAAGCACGGACAGGCTTCCACTCAGCGTCAGGACCCGGATTAACAACAAGATGTTCAGCGATCTCAATTCCCTGCGCACCGCCTGTGCCGGCCTGTCGAAGGGCAGTGCCGATGCCGCAGCGGCCGTTGCCGCGCGCCAGGCAGAGCTGACCAAGCCTCCCGGCAGTCTGGGCCGGCTGGAGGTTTTGACTGCGTGGCTTGCGCGCTGGCAGGGCCGGGCTATGCCTGCACTGGATAAAGTCGAGGTCCTTATCTTCGCGGGCAATCATGGCGTTACCGCACAGGGTGTATCGCCTTATCCGTCCAGCGTAACCGCACAGATGGCGGCGAACTTTGCCCGCGGCGGCGCCGCCATAAACCAGATCGCCGCCGTCGCCGGTGCAACGCTGAAAGTTATTCCCCTAGAGCTCGACCGGCCGACGCGTGATTTCACGCAAGGGCCTGCAATGGATGAGGCTGAGTTTCTGGAGGCTGTCACCGCTGGGTATGAAGCGCTCGCGCCCGGAACGGATCTTCTCTGCCTGGGTGAAATGGGAATCGGGAACACGACCGCGGCCGCTGCAATTGCGGCGGCTCTGTTCGGCGGCGGCGGCGGCCGATGGGCCGGGCGCGGGACCGGTATCGACGATGAAGGGTTGGCGCGTAAGCGCCGGGCGATCGATGCGGGTCTTGCCCTGCATGCCGGCCTTCGTGACGACCCAATTGCCGTTGCGATGGCTCTAGGCGGGCGTGAGCTTGCCGCGATCCTGGGGGCAACACTAGCAGCGCGACATCACGGCGTTCCTGTGCTGCTTGACGGGTTCATCTGCACCGCGGCCGTGGCGCCTCTGGCACAGGTCGATGAATATGCGCTCGACCACACGCAACTCGCCCATGTCTCGGCCGAAGCGGGGCATCGCGCTCTTGCCGAATCATTGGGTCTTGAGCCGTTGCTCGATCTGGGCATGCGGTTAGGCGAAGGATCGGCGGCAACGCTGGCGGTACCGATCTTACGTGCAGCCTTGGCCTGCCATAGGGGCATGGCGACCTTTGCCGAAGCCGCGGTCGATAATCGAGGTTAGAGCGCATTGCTGAACGATACGATCACTGCGCTCACGTTACTGACACGCTTGCCGGTCGCCGGGTTCAACCGGTCCGGCGCGCCTGATATCGCGCGCTCGGTCTGGGCCTTTCCCGTGGTTGGGCTGATCGTGGGTTTTCTAGGCGGGATTGCCTATGCTCTAGCCTGCTGGATCGGCATGGCGCCTTTGCTTGCAGCCTCCTGGACTCTGGTGGCGATGCTCCTGATCACCGGGGCATTCCACGAGGATGGCCTGGCCGACACCGCCGATGGGTTCGGCGGCGGGCAGACACGCGAGCGCAAGCTTGAGATCATGCGCGACAGCCGGATCGGCACTTACGGCGCGGCAGCCCTGGTGCTGTCGCTTATTGTGCGGGTTACCGCCTTGGCGTCGTTCGGACATGCTCGTCACGCGGTCGCCGCGCTGATCGTGGCAGGGTTGGTCGGTCGCGGTGCGATCGTTCTTGTCCTCCTACTCCTTAGGCCAGCGCGTTCGGACGGGATGGCCGCGGCCCTGGACGTCGTTCCCGAATCGTCTTTCATGCTGGGTTTGGCGCTGACTGTGATCGCGCCTTTCTTTTTCCTGTCGGCAGGCTGTGCTTTTTTGGCAGTGGCCCTGGGCTTTGGTTTGGCATTCGCCATGTCCAGGTTGGCTTATGTGCAGATCGGCGGGCATAGTGGCGACATGTTGGGGGCGGTCGAGATCGTGGTGGAATGCGCCGTTATCTCGTTGATCGCCGCAGTTCTGGCCTAGGTTTTCAACCATTCGTCCAGCCGTCGGGCAATCGCCGCTCCGTCGCCTGCCAGATGCAAAATCTTCAATCGGGCGGTTTCGCCGGATCTGATCGCGATATCGGCTTTCCGCAAATTCAGGACATCGGCAAGAAAGCCGATTAGCGCCTTGTTCGCCGCGCCTTCGACCGGCGGTGCGGCAAGCCGTAACTGCAAGACCGGGCGGCCGTCGGCCCCGACGACGATACCGTCCAATCCGTTGCGACTGGCCCTTGGGGTCAGACGTACGGCGAGCCGAACGCCACCCTCGACAGCGCTGTAGGGGTTGGGATTTTTGCTGGGGGGATTTTCCACGGAAATGGGCTTACTCGACCTCGATGACATCAGGTTCCATCCCGTCGAAGTAGCGCTGATAGGCGCGCTGATAGGCAATCTCGATGTGCTTTGTGAAGCTCTCGGTGTCAAAAAGGGGCGCGGATTCTCTGTGTTGGGTCAGCTTTCGCTTTAGCTGTGCCAGCTTCGCGGGTTGCGTGGCCAGTTCGAAGGCCAGTCGTTCATAGTCTTGCGCAGTGGCGGTGACGAGTTCGGGAAGATCGATCGCCTGCAGGAGACTTGCCGCCATGCGGGCGGTATAGCTATTCCCGATTTTCGTTACGATCGGCAAGCCAACCCAAAGGCAATTACTTGCCGTCGCACCCGAATTATAATTGAACGTATCCAAGAACAGATCGGCTTTCGTAAGCTGCTCAAGAAATACTTCCAGAGGCACGCGCGGGCTAAATATTAAACGCTCAGGATCGACGCCGCACATTTGCGCTGCGCTTCTAAGATTTTCCTCCGCCCACTTATTCGATTTGAACAGCCACAGGACGCTGCCCTCAACCTCAAGCAGCAGCCGCATCCAGATATTGAACTCTGATGGCGTGATTTTATAACTATTATTGATCGCGCAAAAAACGAATGCTTTCTCAGACAAACCGAATTCGCTCCGGTTGCGCGATATATCAGGGACACTGATAGTGTTGTCCTGGGCCTGATACTGCGCCGGCAAGTAGATCAGCTTCTCTCTATAATATTTCTGGAAATCGACCGGCGCGATGGTCTTGTCGGAAATTATGTAATCTATGAATGGCGCGCCCATTGTGCCCGGGTAGCCGAGATAGTTGATCTGGATCGGGGCGGCTCGACAGGCGAAGATTCCGGTTCTCGAGTTCTGCGTATAGCCCGTCAGATCGACGGCGATGTCGAGAGCATGTTCTCGCGCAAGGTCGGCGATTTCCGTGTCGCCGAGGGCGCTGACCTGGTAAAATTCATCAACGGCCTTTTTGAGGCGCGACCTCATGGGGTCGTCGTCGATGCTTCCATAGGAATAGGCGTTTATTTGGAATTCATTCCTGTCATGAAGTTCCAAAACTCTCGCGATTAAATAGGCAACGGGGTGGGCTCTAAAGTCCGCCGAGAAATATCCGATCCGCAGCCGCTGCGGTTTGGTGTCCGGTCGAGTTATCGGCGAGAGGGCGTATCGCGTGAAGTGCTCTTCGGCATAGTGCTCAGATCTCTGTCGATGACGGGCAGGGTCATCTTCGAGCGCTAGCATCGTAAAGGGCGAAACGGACGCTCCCGATATCCCAAGTTTCGGAATTGCCGATGCCTCCGCTTCCAGTGCTTCCCAATCGCAGACTATAGATTGCAGGTGCAGTTTCTGTGCGTGTGCTTCAGCAAAGTCGGGCATGATCCGCAGCGCCTCAGCAAAGCCGGCAATCGCCTCATCTAGGCGCCCCAAGGATGTCAGCACGACGCCGCGGTTGCTATGCGCCTCGGCATATTCGGGGCGAAGAGCGATGGCCTTCTCGTAATTGGTCAGGGCTTCTTCCAGCCGTTTGTCATCCTTTAGGGCATTGGCGCGGTTGCAATAGGCTTCGGGATAGTCGGGCTGCAACGCGAGGGCGCGATCATAGCTCGCCAGAGCTTCGTCGAGGCGATTGAGGACGTGCAGCGAGACGCCGCGGTTGGAATAGGCCGCTGCATTGTTCGGATCGATGCAGAGGGCCTGGCCGATCAAATCGGCTGCACGTTCCGGGTCGCCACGCTGATGGGCGATAACACCTATCAAATGGAGCGCATCGAAATGACCGGGGTCTTGCGTGAGTATATCCTGGTAGATCGCAGCGGCCTCGGTCAGCTTGCCATCTCGATGTAGAGCCAGGCCCTGCATGAGCTTTTGTCGCGAAACATCCGCCGCGACATCGTCCGACACCATTCAGCCTCCGCTATATGCAATTGGGCGCATCAGGCGCCGATCCGGCTCAGCGAACGGCTGGTACCCTAGTCGATTGGCGATAAGATAAATAGCAAGAGCGCGTACGACTTCGTTGGCCAAAGCGCGGTGCGTCGCCTATCGCTGGCGATACAAGTTGAATGCTGCACCAGAAAAGATGAAAGTAGGAACTGGCAGATCGACGTGCAACGTCGGCGTCGATGCCATAGCTGATGATCAAACAGATATCGATCGGACCGAGTGCGTCGCGAACTTGCTTGAACGCTGAGCCAACATGGACGGGGTCGGTGCAGTCCAAGGGAATCGCAATAGCATTGCGACCAAGTTTGCGGACTCCCTCGCATCCCGTTGTTTCTCCGTCATCGGGTTGCGCCTCGAAGAGGATTGATGATCTCGATGTCGATGAAGTCTTTTTCATTGTCGGTGACGACGACGCAGTCGTTTGCTTCAGCAATAGCAGCGATGATGGTGTCCAGCCTGCTTCGTGGCCTTCCCTTGGCCTTGCCGTCGGCCATGAGTCGTGCCCAGATTAGTCCTGCCTTCTCATCGAACGGCAGAACGCGGCCCGCGAACAGCGCCTGCGGACCTTCGGGGCCAGAAAACCAGGTCTCGAGTTCGGTACGCCGCTTGCCGGCTTTCTCCAGAACGTCTCGGCGGATTTCCGCGACGGTGAGCGAGGCGATGAAGAGGTCTTGGTCGGCCTGTTCGGCCATCCAGGTCATCAGGGATTCCGATGGAGTGAGCTTCGTAATGTTGCTGAGGATGTTGGTGTCGAGCAGGTAGCGCATCAAATGTCGACCTTGCGCCCTTCCTCACGGGGACGGGCGAGCTCGAGATCGGCGCCGACGAGTGGCGAGCGGCGCAGAGCTGCGAGGATGCCGCCTTTTTTTGGCGGTTCGCCCGCAATAGTCTGGCTGACGGCCATGCGGAGTTGCGATGCCTCGGGACCATTTTCTGCGAGACGGCGCGCCAGGGACCGAATGAGATCGCGATCAGCCGTGAGGCCCAGCACCTCGAAGCGCGCAATACCGCGCTCACTCAGGCGAGACCTGTAGTTTTTGATCGCGCGTTTCTGAGAGCTGCCCATAGGGACCTCCGACATATTCCCGGTAGTATAACCGGACATACAGACTTAGACAAGGTGCAGTATGCTGCTAGGTCGAACTGCAATCGCGCGGAAATGGCTCGGGCTTGTACACGCTCGGCACAAATCCAAGATCGCAACGGGAGGATTGCCTCCGCTCAGCTACACTCAAGATGCACTCTCACACCATCGGTGAAGATGATGGACGTGGGCAACCAACTGGGTGCGCGGAGACCTGGCCTATGTCGATCGGCCGCTCACCAGCGTCGTTGCCGATCTGGTGCGCTACACCACCCGCGATATCCTGATTGGCGATGCCGCCGCCGGCGGCCTGCGCTATACCGGCACGATCGACACGGACGCGATCGACCAGTGGATCGCTGCCCCGGTCTGGGTCTATCCGGTCGCGATCGATCGGAGTGGAGATAATTGATCCATATGTCTGCTCCAAGAGGCTGAAAACCGGCGGTTGCGGGACGTCCTGCTCTCGGTCGCGTTCGTGGCGAAGATGCCCGCAGGGCCTCGTTCGTCCCGCCTTTGACGAAGCTTAATCCTAACTTCACACAGTTTCGTGTCCGTTTCTTTAACGTTGCACTCCCGCACGAAGCGGGACACGGGCAGCGACTGGATGCGCTGACTTTACTCGGATCGCACCGAAGACTTGAAGGGAGGATATTCATGCCGGCACACACGACACAATCCGCTATTCGGTCGATCCTTGGGTTTCCGGTTTACATCCATCTACTGGCGGGCGGCTGATCACACTCGCACGATCCGCCATCGCAGGGGGATCGGCCCCCGGCGAATTATCAGGAGGACATAAATCATGCCATCGATAGGACATGTTACCCGTCAGCAGGACGGCTCGTTCAAAGGCCAGCTCAAGACCCTTTCCATCCGCGCCGATATCGAAATCGTGCCCAATCAGTCCAAGGCGGCTGACGGGCAGCCCGACTACCGGGTACGCACCGCCGGAATCGAAATCGGGGCCGGTTGGGATCGCGTCGGAGAGGCGTCCGGCAAGACCTACGTCTCACTGAGCCTGGCCGCGCCGGAGTTCGGTCCGCGCCGCCTCTACGCCAATCTCGGTCGCGCCGCCAGCCAGGACGACGACGACATCTTCGCGCTGATCTGGAATCCGGCCGACTGACCGGCGATCCTTTGCTCCGCGCCATCCGGCGCGGGGCATCGGGGCCCACTCCCGGTTCGCCTCTATCGCGACGTTCGTGGAATCGGCCCGGCTGGCAGTGTGTCCCACGACGGGAATGTCCGAACGCCAGCAGCTGCGCGAAACGCGTTAGTCGTCCCACCGGCGCGGACCGAGAGCAGGTATCCAATCGTCGCCGGGACTCCCTGAAAAAAATGTATATTCGTATATGTGACTGTCGGAAGGGTGAGACATGCGAGAATTTGCGACCGTTGCACTATTGCGCGATTTTAAGACTTTGACCCGTGCGGCGGTACATGAGCCAGTCGCGATCACCCGACGGAACAAGGTCCGGTTCGTCCTCATTGCTGCGCGTCAATTAACCTGAGCGGACCTCTCATCCAGATCGACGCGCTACAATCCCACGGATTCCCCGGATCGGGGTCATCTTCTGTCTTCGTTCATCCTCAAATGACCGCTATCGGAATTTCCGATATATTCAGAAATGAAGGTTTTCTGTGGTTTTGAGTGGCGCACCCGACAAGATGAAAGTAGGAACTGGCAGATCGACGTTAAACGTCGGCGTCGATGCCATGGCTGATCATCAAAGCAATTACCCACCCCCCTTGCCAC